>JBDNIB010000185.1:0-6597 GCA_041688535.1 Prosthecobacter sp. | reverse complement strand
GTGTCGTTGAGGATCCACTCGTTGTTCTTCAAATAAGTGAGGTGGCCGCCGCTGTCGAGAACACCATGGCCGATCTCCGCCACGATGCCGCTGTCTTTGTCCTCAAAAAGAAAATCGCCCCACTCCTTGTTGCCGAGCCAGTCCTTCGCTTGTGACAGAATGTGCGTGGCATCGCGCCAGATGAAGTGGGAGGCGTAGCCGTTTGGAATGACGATGCGCAGATCGCTGCCGTCCATATTCGCCGTGATCAACCGAGTGAGATGCCCGCCTTTCGGCTGCGTCCAGCGGTGTAGCATGATGAAACGCTTCCCGTCCGGGTTGACGAGCAGGTGGTAGGCGTGATGCTTCGAGTCGGCGTGGTTTTGCATCACCTCGCCGGTCTTGGCGAGCAGCTCGTGCGACACGATGAGCTTCTCCTCGCCGGTTTCGAGGTTCACATGGGTCACGCCGTTGCCTGCGGGGGCCATTTCGTCGAAAAAACGGTCTTTGATGCCCGCGTAGCCGTAGCCGGGGCGGCAGTCGGCCACGCGCGAAAAATCGCAGCTCACCGCCTCCTTGCCATTCGGTGCCAGCGCGTAGATCGGAGCCGGGAGCGTGTGCTTCTTCATCGTCTTCACGTCGAGGATGTGACTGACGAACTTGTCCTTTTCGCGATCATTCCAGATCACCTTCGGCTCCGTGCCGGGAATCCACTGAAGCATGCAGCCTTGCTGCCAGTTCCACGCGTTCGACTTGCCGAGCGGAATCCACTTGTCGTTCTCCTGCAAATCCACCATGCCCACCTCGATCACATCATCCGCCGTCGGCGAGCGATGCTCAAAACCCACCTTGTTGCTGAGCACGAAGCGGTTGGTGGGATCGAACTGCAGCTTGTCGTAATACGCGAACCAGTGGAACCCCGGCCCCTTCGTGATGACGCGCGTGGGTGGGAACTTCCTGGCCTCCTGACCGCTTGCGGCGAGGGAACTGAGGGCGAGGGTGGAGAGAAACTGGCGGCGGGTGGGCGATGAAATCATGCTCGGAAACAACGTGGTGTGAGCGAAGATGTGTTCAAGTTGCGAGTTCAGGCCGCCATCTTCGTATTCTCAGGCCATGAAGCGCCTCCTCGTCCTCTACGTCTTTGTTTTTGTCTTGAACGCCGCCGCCGAGGATTGGCCGCAGTTCATGTTCAACTCCGCGCATTCGGGCAATGCGGGGGATCGTGACCTGGATGTGAGCAATCTTGGCCTGCAAGGCGCGGTGGCGATGACGGATGGCATTTACACCTCGCCCGTAGTGGCGGGAGGGAAGGTGTATGTCGTCGATGGCTCGGGCTGCGCGGCGTGTTTTGACGCGGCGTCGCTGAAAGAGGTCTGGCGCTTCCAGAGCAAGGGCGGCAAGCAGAACGTCAACAACGTCAGCTCTCCGGCAATCGTGGGCCAATACCTGCACTTCGGCACCACGGCGGGCATATATTATGTGCTGGATCGTGACACCGGCGTGGTGGTGAAGGAAATCGACTGCGGCGAGCCGATCTTCAGCACGCCCGTGGTCGGCAAGGATCGCGTTTACTTCGCCACACTCGGCGCGCAGGTGTTTGCGATCACGAACGAGGGCGAAGTGATGTGGAAGTGGGATTTCGTGAAGGAAGTCGTCGGTTTTGATGGCAATCGCTGGAGCGGCGAGGAATGGGCGAAGTTCTGCGAGCAGCGCATGCTTGCCACGCTCAAGCCCGGCACGAAACCAACATCGAGCGACGGGCGCGTGACGTGGAAGGACCATTTCGTCTGCTCGCGCGACATCTGCCTCATCAAAGGCAACACCGTCGTCATTCCCGCAGGTGGTCGCACCCTGTTCATTGAAGACACCGGCGATGCGCCTAAACTCAAGGCGACCGGCGAGATCCCCGAGTGGTCTGGTAAAGAGTTTCCCGCGACCTTCGGCCAGAGCGCCGATGACGAAGGCAACGTCTATGTACAATGGCACCGCCGCGACAACGCGGGCCGCGTGGACATCATGCGCCTCGACGGCGACACGCTGAAAACCGGCGACTTCGTCCCCAACACCGACACCAACATCCGCATGGACGGCCTGCTGAGCTTCTCGCCCGTGGCGATTCGAGGGAATGAGGTCTTTCGCGTGAAGCCGGAGAGCGGGCGCGGGCTTATTCGTCACAACATGAGCACGAAGGAGTCGCAGGTGCTGGACACTGCCGGAGCCATCGCCCCGCCGGTGCTGAGTAAACAGTTTGTCATCTTCGGTACACTTGATGGCTCACTTAACCTCGTAGTGCTCGATCAACCCACAACAAGTGGAGGCAAGTTTGCCAGAACCATCAAAGTATCAACGGCTTCAATCACCGCTCCCGTCGCCATCGCGGATAGCCGGATCTTTGTTCCGTGCGAGGACGGCAATCTCTATGTTTTCGGCGCAGGCGACAAAGCCGCAAAGGCGAATGATCTCAGCGTGTCGAAAATCCGCAGTCCGCTCACCGGCAAACTCGCCGATGCCAAATACGACTGGTACACAAACTACGGCAACTTCGCGGGCCAGAACGCGAACAATCAAGGCATCGCGCCACCGCTGCGGATGCGCTGGGCGAAACGGCTCGAAGGCACAGTCAAACATCTGCCGGTGTGCGGTGGTGGTCGTATGTACACGCACACGGCGGAGGGCCAGATTATCGCGGTGGAGCAGGACACGGGACGTTTGCTGTGGCGGAAGTGGTGGCCGGGTGTTTATCTCAGCTTCACCTCGCCACTCTACATTGATGGGAAGCTGCTCATCCCGCAGGCAGGCATCAAAAAATCTTTCGTGCGCTGCCTGGATGCCGCCACCGGCAACATGCTGTGGGAAGCACCCTTCACCGGATCGCCAAGCTGGAGTCGGCAGTTTCCGCCGGTCGTCGCGGGCAAGATCGCGATCTACGCCAGCGGCAGCGGCGAGTATGCGCCGCAGGGAAGCGAGAAGCCGTGGACCTTTGGCGGTGATCTGGTGGTGCCGAAAGACGGGCGCGAGGTGATGAGCTTTATTTACTCCAATGACAACCCGTATTACCCGAAGGACCATCATCCGCGTGTGTGGGCCTGGGATCTCGACACTGGCAAGGTGGTGTGGGAAAAAGATTTCTTCGATCAGGGACGCGGCGGCAACGACTGCGGCATCTGCATCCTCGATGGCAAGCTCTACTACAGCGTCTTCTTCGGTTACGACGCCGAACAACGTGCGCGACGCGGCCAGCCCGTCGGCAACAACGGTCTCACCGTCTGCATTGACCCCAAGACCAGCAAAATCCTCTGGCAGACGAACGAGTATTACGTCACCGCCAAATGCACGCTCAGCGCACGAGACGGCAGGCTCTACATCGGCGGCTTCAACAAGGCGCAGCAGGGCACGGACGACCGCTTTGTCTGGTGCCTCGACGCCAACACGGGAAAACTCGTCTGGAAATCCGACGCCGTCACCTCCGCGCTGAACGTCGTCAGCGTCGGCGAAAAATACATCTTTTCCAACGCCCTCCGCGGCAAGGGCAACATCTTCGACCGCGACACCGGCAAAGTCACCTTCAGTATCCTCACGAACTACGCCTGCTGCCGCTTCACCATGAGCGAGCCGTATGTGCTCGGCGCGAACATGGACATGATCGACCTCTCACAAGAAGGCAAACTCGTCTCCACCGGCCCCGCGATTGACTCGCGCGAATGCCTGGGCGCGGTGGTCAGCAACGGCCGCATCTTCTACACTTCGCAGGCCAGCGGATTCGTCGTCTCGCAGACCTATGGACCGGAGTCGAAAGAGCTGCCCCCCGCATGGGAGATGCGGTAGTCATCACGCTCACACTGCCAAGTTCGCATTAACCGAGTCCATCCGTGAAGCTTATCCTATTTTGCCTCCTCCCAGTCATCACCGTCCTCGGCGCACCGCGTGTGGCTCCATCGAAGGCTCCCGAAGTCCCCGCTGAGCTGCCGCCGAAGATCGAGCTGATGCAGCCCGGTGTGAAGCTGACGCTACTGGCCGAGCATCCTGATCTGGTGACGCCGACGGGCATTGATGTCGATGAGCAAGGCAACATCTGGCTCGCCGCCAGCCACACGCATTTTCGTCCTGAAGACTACGCGGGACCGGTGCATGATGAGATTCTGGTGTTCGACGCGCAGGGCAAGAACCGTCGCGTATTCTATAACAAAACTGACGCCACCATGCATGTCGAATGCGGGCCCGATGGCTGGCTCTATCTCGCGGAGCGGGATCGCATCCTGCGCGTGAAGGATGCGGACGACGATGGCATCGGCGACACGGAGGAAAACCTCGCCACGCTCGACACCGTGGCCGATTATCCGCACAACGGCCTCAGTGGCATGGCCTGGCATCCCGATGGCGGCCTCGTCTTCTCGCTCGGCGAAAATTTTGGGAAGGACTGGACGCTCACGGCCAAAGACGGCACGAAAGTGAGCGGTCGCGGCGAAGGCGGCGTGTTTCGCTGCACCGCCGATGGTAAAAACATGCGCCGTATCGCCCGTGGCTTCTGGAATCCCTTCGGGCTGCTCGTGCGTAAAGACGGCGAGATCTTCGCGGCTGAAAATGATCCCGGTAGCCGCCCGCCGTGCCGATTGTTGAACATCCTCGAAGGCGCTGACTACGGTTTTCAATGGGTCTATGGCAGCGCGCCGGTGCATCCCTTCGTCGCCTGGAATGGCGAGCTGCGTGGCACCCTGGGCATGATCCATCCTTGTGGCGAAGGCCCCTGTGCCGTGGTCGAACTCGGTGGCGGTGTGATGATCCCTTCGTGGAGCGATCACCGTATCGATTATTACCCGCTCACCCGCCAAGGCGCGGGCTACACCTCCGAGCGCATTCCGCTGGTCAAAGGCAGTGACTTTTTCCGCCCTGTATGCATGGCGCGTGGTCCAGATGGCGCGTTCTATCTCACCGACTGGGTGTTCAGTTCCTATCCCATTCACGGCCGCGGCCGCCTGTGGAAACTGGAAATCGACAACACGCAGTCGAAGTGGATCAAAGCCACGCCTGATCCTCTCAATGATGCCGCGCGACTCGCCAACAGCCTGCGCACCGGCAATGCGAAACTCGACACGCAGAAGCTGCTCAAACTGGCTCGTGGTGACGATTCGCATCTCTCCGACGCTGCTTTGACCGCCATGTCCCGCCTGCCATGGACAGTTGCTGAACTCAAGCAGCTCCCTCCGGCTGATCGCGTCTGGGCTTTCGTCGCGTTGCGCCGTGTTGATTTGAGCGATGAAAAATGGGTGCGCGCCTTTATCCGCGACCCCGATCCCGAAATGCGCTTCGAGTGCCTGCGCTGGATCGCCGACGCCGTGCTGACTTCGTTCATGCCGGAGGTCGAGACGACGCTCTCCGACTCCACACTCGATTTCCGCCTGTTTGAAGCCGTACTGGCCACCTGGAACACGTTGCGTGGCGAACCCGGCGCTGGCGTGACAAACCCTGATGTGCTCATTGAGCGCATCACGAGTCCGCAAACACCCGCGCGCATCAAAGGCTACGCCCTGCGCCTCGCCCCCGCCACGCACAAGCAGCTCACACTACCGTTATTGCGCGAGCTTCTTGCTGTCGGTGATCCCGTGCTTTCTCTCGAAGTCGTGCGCACGCTGGCGGCGCGGAAAGAATCGGCAGAGATCGCCGCTGACGAAAAGCAGGCTGTACAACTTCGTGCGGAGGCCATTCTTGGTGTCGAGGACGTGGCTTTGCTGCAAAAACTAGCCACCAACGACAATGCCGCGATCAGCGCCGAGGCCAAACGTGCGCTGCGCTTCACCGATGGCTTCACCCCCGTCACCAACCGCCCCGCGTTTGACGACACCGCCGCGTGGCTCAAGCGGCTGGATGATCCGCCGGTCGAGGCAGATGCCGAAACCGGCCGCCGCATCTTCTTCAACTCCAAAGTCGGCATCTGCGCCAACTGCCACCGTCACAGCGGCCGTGGCAATGTGGTCGGTCCCGACTTGAGCCTCATCGCACAGCAGGGTGACCGCGCGGCGATCCTGCGCTCGATTTTGGAGCCGCATCGCGAGGTGGCACCGCAGTTCTACCCCACACTGCTCAAACTTGCTGATGGCACGGATTTCATTGGCTTCCTGCTGCGTTCATCGAGCACGGAGGTGTTCCGCGACATCACCGGCAAGGAACGCGTCTTCCAAAAAGCCGACATCCTGCAGCGCACCGAGCTGAAAACTTCGCTCATGCCGCCTGGACTCGTCACGCTGCTCACAGATGACGAACTGCGCGATCTGCTGGCATTTCTGGCCAGCGCCAGCGAGTAGCCGTGTTTTTTCACTATATTCGCGCTCGTGGTTTCGTTATGTAACTCTATGAAATTATCGCTGCTGACCGTTGTTTCGATTCTGTTGACCCCTTTGGGCCAAACCCGCGCCACTGACCTCGCCTTGGTCGAAAACGGCCAGTCGCAGGCGGAGATTGTCATCTCGGACAAGCCCTCGCGCATGGTTCGCGTCGCCGCGCATGAGTTTCGGCAGCAGATCGAGAAAATCAGCGGCGCACGGCTGCCCATCGTCACGCAGCCGACCGGTAAGGCGGTGAAGGTGTTCATCGGTGCGAGCGCGGGCAATCCGGTGAAGGCGG
>JBDNIB010000184.1:0-5527 GCA_041688535.1 Prosthecobacter sp. | reverse complement strand
TCCGTGGTGAAATGATGCAGAAACAAGTTCGCGATCACGATCTCCGATGCTGGCAGTTCGTGGTTCAAAACATCACCGCTGGTCCATTGCGCATTCAGCGGCCAATTGTCTGGCCTTGGGGCCAAGTCCATCGCATGCAGCAGCCCCGCATGACACAAACCGGCGTTCACCAGCCGCAGCGATAGCTCGCCATCGCCCGCGCCTAGTTCGGTGATGTGCCAGCCCGGTTCGGCATGACGGCGGACCATGCGTTCGATCCAGCGGTGGTTGCCCATGATGCCGTTCACTTGCAGCATTTCCTCCCGCGCTCGGAGCACGTCAGGATCGTCAGACGGCAGGCTATCGAGCAGTTCGAGCTGAAGTACGCGGTGTTTCATCGTGGCAGGCTTTGCATGGCAAACCATGGCGGCAGGTGCTGCGCCAGCGGGCCGTGTAGCAGCACCTGGCGAAACAAAAAATCGCGCAGCAGGCTCCTTGCCACGCCACGCCAGACACCGAGGCCCATGCCCCATTCCGCGCGAGTCGCTGCGGCTCGTGCGGCCTGTTGACGAATGCATTCATACGTTTGCAGCCAGCGCTCCGCTTTCTCGCCAAAGCGCAGAATCGCATGCAGCGCTTCGGCGGCGCATGCAGCATCCGCGAAGCCCGTGTTCATGCCCTGACCGCCGATGGGACTCATCACATGCGCCGCATCACCGCACAGCAGCACACGGTTTTGATGCAAACGATCACAATCCAGCCGCAGCGGCGCAAAGGCGCTGACATTGAGCTGATCCGCGTCGCTGAGCAGGACTCCCGTGCGCTGCCGCACTTGCGGGATCAAATCGACCTCCTCGTCAGTTTGCACAATCCAGCGCCGCCGACCCGCCGACAGCGGGAAACTTTCCACCGCGCCCTGCGGCGTGAAAAATAGATGCGCTTCATCTCCCATCACGGTGCGGTCAGTGAAGTCGCCCATCACGAACTTGCAGCCATAGTCGCGGCGATGCGTGCAGACGCCCAGCATCTCGCGCACACGACTGCGCCAACCGTCACAAGCGATCACATAGCTTGCGTGAAATTCATCGGTGGCCCGCACCAGGACGCCATCGTCCTGCGACAGCACCGCTGACACCTCAATGCCACGAATCAATTGAACCGTGCGCTCCTGCTGCAATGCCTCCTCCAGCAGGCGCATCGTCTCGCGCTGCGGCAGCGACAGGATGAACCGATAATCTCCCGCAATCTCACGGAACGACACGCTACCCAGTCGCCCAGTTAATCCATGCACATGGCAGTCATGAATACAGACACCTTGTTGCACAAAGTCCTGCGCCAAACCCAGCGTATCCAGAATCTCCAACGACGGTGGCGTGATCCCGATGGCCTGCGACTGCCGCGGCAGCTCGGTGCGTTGTTCGAGAATCAACACCTGTATGCCACGGCGGCCTAGCAGCAGGCCCAGCAGTAGCCCCACCGGTCCGGCACCGATGATGATGACCTCGTGTTTCATCGCAGCATGTCGAGCAGCGCTGTTTCCACCGTGAGGCCGGGGCCAAACGCCATCGCGCAGGTGGTTCCCTGCGTCGCCGGGTCATCCAGCAGCTTTTTGAGCACAAACAAGATCGTGGCGCTGCTCATATTGCCGAAATCACGCAACACCGTGCGCGAAACATCGAGCGCATCCGGCTTCAGCGCCAAACTGGCCTGCACCTTGTCCAAAATGGCCCGCCCACCGGGATGCACGGCCCAAGCAGCGATGTCAGCCATGCTGAGCTGCTGACGTTGCAGCATGTCGGATAGAAGTTTGTGAATGTTTGCGCCAATGAGATCCGGCACATAGCTGGAAAGCACGATGTTGAAACCGTTATCGCCAATGTCCCAAGCCATGTCCTGCTCACCCGCCGCCACCAGCGCCGACTCAAAACCACGCAGGCGAAACGCGGCCTGCTCCGGTGCGCGTGCGCTCACAATGGCCGCCGCAGCGCCATCGGCGAACAGCGAATTCGCGAGGATCGAATCCGGCTGGTCATTGATCTGCATGTGCAGCGTGCAGAGTTCGAGGCAGACCACCAGCACCACCGCCTGCGCATCCGCTGCGCAAAACTGCGCTGCCATGCGCAGCGCCGGAAACGCCGCATAGCAGCCCATGAAGCCCAGCGTGTAGCGCTGTACACTCTCACGCAGACCCAGCTCACGGATAAGGTGAAAATCCGGCCCCGGATTGGCAAAGCCGGTGCAGGAGGCGAACACGACATGCGTGATGTCCTGCGCCGCAAAACCCGGCGCGTCTGGGAGCGTCTGCTGCGCCAATTCGACCGCCAATTTGCGCGACTCCCGCGCATAGCACGCATTGCGTGCCGCCGTGCCGGGAGAGATGAAAGAGCCGTCCGCAGCCGTGCGAAACAGCGTCGCCTCGGCACCAGGAACAAAATCGCCGATCACACTATGCCGCGTCTCAATGCCGCTGCGATTGTAGATCGCATGAATCAGCCGTTTCGTCTTCGCCTCGGCGGCCCAGTCCTTCAGCCGATCCCGTGTGTCGGCCTGGCGATACACACATGCCGGCGTCAGCGTGGCGATGTGATGAATGAAGGCGGGCATGCGGAGGGAGTTACGCCCCATACTCGCGCAAAGCCGCGCAGGCACATCTTTTCCGGCCTGCTTCAGCGTCGCACTGTTTGCAACAGGGTGATTTGCATAACGAAATCGGGGCCAAAGAGTGGGTTGTGCAGGCTCACCTGCACGCGCATGCCAGGTTTCAGTGCAGTGGGGCTGGCGTCTGGCGCGTCATGCCAAAACTGCGCCCATGCGGTATAAACGAAACGCCGCACCGGGCCGCCATCCTGGGCAAAGACCAGTCGGCGGGTGGCGTGATCCACCTGCTGGATGACACCGGTCATGGTGGTACCCAGGGGACGTCTGGCGTGGACGTTTTGCGGCGTTAGGGTGATGCTGAACGCAAGCAGGAGCAGCGGGAAGTGGAGGGTTTTCATAGTGTGGGCTGGAGGTTTGAAATCAGCAGCGTCTCAGGCTCCGCTTCTGGCTGTGGACGACCGATGAGCCAGCGGTAGAGCACCGGCAGTAGGAATAAGGTGAGGAAGGTGCTGCTGACGATCCCGCCGATGACGACGGTGGCGAGCGGGCGCTGGACTTCGGCTCCGGCACCTTCGCTGATGGCCATGGGGATGAAGCCGAGGCTGGCGACGAGCGCCGTCATCAGGACCGGGCGCAGACGCTGGAGGCTGCCCTCGTTGACCGCCTCGGCGGAGCTACGGCCTTCGTTGCGCAGTTGATTGAAGCAACTGATGAGCACGACGCCATTGAGCACGGCGACGCCGCAGAGCGCGATGAAGCCGATGGCGGCGCTGATGCTGAAGGGCAACCCACGCAGCCACAGCGCCATGACGCCGCCGGTGATGGCGAGCGGGATGCCGGTGTAGATGATGAGCGTCTGCGTGACGCTTTTGAATGTGGTGTGGATGAGCACAAAGATGAGCACCAGCGCCAGCGGCACGACGATCATGAGCCGTGCGCGCGCCTCCTGGAGATGCTCAAACTGCCCGCCGAACTCGACGCGGTAGCCTTCCCGCATGGTGATGGTTTCGGCGATCTTTTGGCGCGCGGTATTGACGTAGGCTTCTGAGTCTGTGCCGCCAGCGAGATCGACGTTCAGGCCGACGCGGCGGTTGCCGGACTCGCGACCGATCGCATCGACCTGCGGGACTTCGACGAAGTCGGCCAGACGACCGAGCGCGATGAGTGGGCCGTCCTGCGTGCGCACGGGAAGCTCTTTCAGGATCTCTGGGTTGTTGCGCAGGTTTTCTGGAAGGCGCACGACGATGGCGCGGCGGCGGTTCTGCTCCATGAGCGTGCCGGCGGTGTTTCCGGCCATGGCGGTGGTGATGGCGGTGTTCACTTCGGCGGCTTCGACGTTGAAGCGCAGCATCGCAGCGCGATCCACGCGAATTTCCAACACAGGCACGCGGCCCTGGCTTTCAAACTCGGCGTTGTCGGTGCCTTCCACGCCTTCGAGGATGCCTTTCACCTGCTCGGCGATCTTTTCCATCGTGTCGTAGTCGAGGCCGAAGATGCGCACGGCGAGATCGGCGCGCGAGCCTTCGAGCATCTCGTTGAAACGCATCTGGATGGGCTGTGCGAAGTCGTAGTCCTGCTCCGGCACCTCCACGGCGAGTTCCTCGCGCACGAGTTCGGCGAGGCGGTCGCGACTGACGGGTTTGCCGTTTTCGTGACGCCATTCGGCCTGCGGCTTGTAGGAGATGTAGAGGTCGTATTCGCCGGGCGACATGGGATCGGTGGCGACCTCGCTGGTACCGATGCGGGCGAAGGTGCGGGTGACTTCCGGCACTTTGTTGATTAGATACTTCTGCGTCTTGATGCAGCGCTCCAGCGAGGTCTTCAGGCTGGTGTTGGCAGGCTGATAAACCATCGCCGTCCACGAGCCTTCGTTGAGCGTGGGCACGAATTCCTGCTTCAAGCTCATGAACAGCATGACGGTGACGACCAGCAATGCCGTGACGGCAGTTACGACACCCCAGCGCGTTTTCCACGCGAGGCCGAGCAGTGGTGCGTAGGCCGTCTTGGCCCAGCGCATGAGGAAGTTGTCCTTTTCGCTGATGTTGCCAGTGAGCAGCAGCGAACAGAGCGCTGGCATCAAAGTCAGCGCCAGCACCAAGGCACCGCCGAGCGCGAGCATGACGGTGATGGCCATGGGGTGGAACATTTTTCCCTCGACGCCGGAAAGAGCGAGGATGGGGAGATAAACGAGCGTGATGATGAGCACGCCGAAGAACATGGGGCTGCCGACCTGCTCGCCCGCTTCATGCACGGCGTTGAGGCGCTCTTTCGCAGTGAGTTTGCGGCCGAGCGCGTGCTGCCGCTCGCCGAGCACGCGCACGATGTTTTCGACCATGACGACTGCGCCGTCGATGATGAGGCCGAAGTCCACCGCGCCGAGTGACATCAAATTTCCCGACACACCGCCGAAGGTCATGCCGATGAGCGCAAAGAGGAACGACAGTGGAATGGCGAGCGCCACGATGAGCGAGGCACGCCAGTTGCCGAGGAGAATGAGCAGCACGGCGACGACGAGGATCGCACCTTCGAAGAGATTGTGCTCCACGGTGGCGATCGTGCGGTCCACGACCTCGCTACGAGCATATTGGATGCGGATTTCGAGGGATTCGGGCAGCTTTTTCTGCAACTCGGCGAGCTTTTCTTCGACGCGCTTGCTGATGATGCGGCTGTTTTCGCCGACGAGCATCATGACGGTGCCGAGCACGGCTTCCTCGCCGTTTTCAACCGCGCAACCGCTGCGCACGTTGCTGCCGATGCCGACCTCGGCGAGATCCTTCACACGGATCGGTTCGATGCCAGCAGCGAATTTCACGGGCAGGTTGGCGATGTCCTCGGCGCTCGATACCTTGGTCACACCGCGAATCAGCACGCGGTCCGCGCCGCGTTCGATGACGCCGCCACCAGCGTTGTCCACGTTCTGGCCGATGATCGCGGCGAGTTCGCCGAAGGT
>JBDNIB010000183.1:0-4214 GCA_041688535.1 Prosthecobacter sp. | reverse complement strand
CCGTGGCAGCCGCCCGTGCTGCAATCGTTACGCATGAGCACCGGCACGACTTCGTTTTGAAACGAGACCTTCGACGCGGCTTGCGCCTGCACCTTCACCGCCGCAGTGGCCGTGAGTCCGGCGTGCTGCACGGTGAGCTTCGTCGTGCCGGATTTCACCGCGTGCAAAGCGCCGTCACGCCAGTCCGCGATGCCTGCATCGGCAAGACTGGCCTGCGCGGCGGCGGTCATGTCATGAGTGAAGCCGCCATCATCCGTGTAGCTCACGATGATGCGCTGCCAGTTTGTTTTCGGCCCGATGTGAATCTCCGGCGGAAAGATGTCAAGCGACGCGGCATGGCCGGCGTGGGCAAAGCAAACGATGAGGAAGAGTGGAACGAATACTTTCATTTCAATGCAGCCGCCACAGGCGGCAAAATCTCCAGGTAAGTGATGGGCGTGCAGGTCCAGTTCAGGCCGCGGGTGCCGCCTTCATTCTGGTCGTAGTAGGGCCATTTATCATTGCGCATGTGAGCAAGGTCGGTGTCGGTGGCGATGGCCACGAGTGGCCAGCGTCCTGCCGCCGCGCTCTCGGTGACATCGAAGCTCACCTCCACCTCCGACTTCTCCGCTGGCACTTCGATCATGTTCACATCACTGCCCGGCGGCTGGCAGGGAAACATGAGCATGACTGGCTGCGTCCAACCGGCATCGCGCTGCACTTTCACGAGCAGCCTGGCTTTGCCACCTTGCGGCACCTTATCCGCGACGACGCTCATGGTGACGCTGAAAGGCAGCCGCTCGACGGTGGCGACGGCCACATGTTCAAAGGTCGGCGTGTGCCAGTGGCTCTGCGCGGGGTGGCCATTGATGAGGCCGAGGTCCTGCTGAAACTCGATGGGCGGTCCGCCATTCACAGGCATGCCGCGCGGTGTGGCCAAGGTGGCATCGAGCGGTGCATCGGCCGTCGAGGTGAGGACGATGGGATGATAGGTCTGATCCGGCAGGACTTCGGCGATTTCCGCCTGCATGCCTTTGGGCAAGCCGCTGACCTCGGCGCGAAAGGGTGGCAACGGCTCGCCGAGTTCCAGCTTGCGCAGCAGCAGCAGGCAACGACCGCCGCGTGGCACGGCCATCTGCTGGCCGGCTTTGAAGCGCGGAAGCAAGGTCTGCTTTTCGAGGGGCTCGGTGGTGAGCACGCCATGCGCACGCGGCTTTTCCACCACGAGGCGATACGCGAAGTCCGCGCCCCCTTCGCCACGGCTGTCCGCCACGCTCAGCAGGCAGCGCTCGTCATCCATTTTCACCGTGAGTCGCGAGTCCACTTGGTAGTACGCGATGTCGTCGTTCTTGGTCTCTTTGCCGCTGATGCTGGTGAGCACGGGGTCGAGTTTTGAGCGCAGGCGGCGAGCGAAGACGGTCGCCTCGAAGAGGTCGCCCTTCTTCGCCGCAAAGGAATACCAGTCCACTTCGCCCGGCTGACCGATGATGCCCTCGACAACGAAGGGCGGCTGCGGCAAAGCCTGTGCGATCTCGCGACTGTCGTGCTTCTCACGTTGCTCCATCACCGATGGCTGCGGCGAGGCCATGACAAACACCGGCCCCATGCCCACGATGCCATCTTGCACCGGATACACCGCATCGGGAATCTGAAACGGCCAGCCATTCTCCAGCGCATTCACCGGCCCACGGCGGAACGTCTCGCGCTGCGGCAAGGACACGCGCTGTTGGAACGGACCACCAACCGCACCCGTGAAGATGAAGTCCCGCGTCTCGCCCAACTTTCCACCGAGCGGCCACACCGCATCGGGCTGTGGATAATCGCCGACGTGAATCACATACAGGCAATCCGAACCGAAGCCGTAGCGAGCATCGTTTTGCTCCACGCCGTGTCGTGGATCGTGCAACGACACGCGATATTCGCCCTCCACCGGAGCGATGAACGAGCAAACCGGATCGTGGTAATACAGCGCCGAGGTGTCGGCTTCTTTGAAGAGCTTGCCATCCGGCGTGAAGACGCGCAGCACGCCATCGATGATCGTCGGCGAGATGTGCAGCCCCAGCATCTCCAAGCTACACCGCTGCCCTTTGCGCAATGGGATGCGAAACCAATCGGTCTGATAGCGAAAGAGATGCCCCCAGACGGTGTGCTCCATCGGCACGAGCTGCGCCTTGTCGCGCGAGGCCGTTTGTTCAGGCACTTCTTCGATGATGGGCAGGCGGTTCACATGGAACTGGCGCGGACTCGAGATGCCGGTGCGCGTGCGGATTCGCAGATGCACATTGCCCGGCGCTTGATCGGCCGGAATCTCGATGCTCGCCTTCACCTCGCGGATGCGTTTATCGCCCGAGGCGAGCGGCATCGCCTCGCCTTGCAGCGTGATTTTCACTCCCGGCTTGTGCGCCAGCACCGCCTCAATGTCTTCGATGTATGCGCCACGCAACACCACCTGCTGCGTCGTGCCGCGCTGACCACATGGCGGCTCAATGGCAAAGAGTATTGGCGATGCAGCCTTGGCGAAAGGCGCAACCAAGGATAGGAAAGAGAGCAAGACACAGCGCATAGGCTTTCGCGAATCAAGTTATGCCAGAATAGCCTGCACCGGTTTCCCAGACGAGATGGCGATGGGCCGCGTGCCTTGCGCCAACAGAGTTTTCTCCAGCGAGATGCCCATGAGTTGGAAAATCGTCGCGCCGTAGTCCTCGGCAGATACCGCGCCTTCCAGCGGCTCCGCGCCCGTGGCATCGGACACGCCATGCACCAGTCCGCGCTTCAATCCCGCACCAGCCATCGCGACGCTGAAACACTTCGTCCAGTGGTCGCGCCCGCCATTCGAGTTCATCTTCGGCGTGCGGCCAAAGTCGGTCGAAACCACCACAAGCACTTCATCGAGCAAGCCAAGCGAATCCAGGTCCGCGATGAGCGCCGCGTAGGCTTGGTCAAATGCGGGCAGTTGGTCCATGACCCCCTTGCGCAGATTTTGATGATGGTCCCACGAGCCATAGCTCGCCGTGATGAAGCGCACGCCGGACTGCGCCAGCCGCCGCGCCCGCAACAGCGTCTGCCCCGCCGTGTTAAGTCCATAGGCCTCACGCAACTTCATCGGCTCGGCATCGAGGTTAAACGCCTCACGCGCCACCGGTTCGGAAATCATGCCGTAGGCCTTGTGATAAAAATCATTCATCGCCGCCACCGCTGGCTCTTCCGCGAGCGGACGGAAGTTTTCCTGAACCACCTCACGCAAGTGTTGCCGCAGCTCAAAGCGCCCCGCATCCACGCCCTTCGGTAGCTCCAGATCCTTCACCTTGAAGCCCGTCAGCGCTGGCGTGCCGCCGACATCGAACGGACTGCACGAGTCGCCCAGATAACCTGCCTGCGACTGCGGACCGGAACTGGGAATGCACACATAAGGCGGCAGATTTCTCTGCGAGCCCAGCTCATGCGACACGATGCTGCCCATGCTCGGATAGACGATGGCCGGGCTTGGCCGCCAGCCCGTCATCATCGTCTGCACTCCGCGCTCATGCGCCGCCTCGTTGTGCCACATCCCGCGCAGGATCGTCATCTTGTCCGCCACCTTCGCCGTCTTCGACATCAGCTCACAAAAACGCACGCCCGCCAGTTTCGTGTCCACCGCGCCGAACTCGCCACGCACCGCCGACATCGCCTCGGGCTTCGGGTCCCACGACTCATGCTGCCCCAGCGCCCCCGGCAGAAAAATATGAATGAGCGACTTCGCCTTCGCCACCGGAGCCGCATTTTCCGCCGTGCCCGCCGCCCAAAGGCGAGTGTTACGACCCATCGCTAAGCCAAGACCACTGCAGAGCCCCATCTGCAACCAAAGGCGCCGGGTGAGTGAATCGTGAATGGAATGTTTCATCATAAAATTGGATCAATCGTTCAGTTCCGGCATCGCCAAGCCTAGACGTTTCGCCGCTTTCAGCAAATGGATCTGCATCGCCGAAAAGGCCGCCTTGCCATCGCCCGAACGCAGCGCCTTCAGCACCTTGTCATGCTCAGGCGCCGTCGTCTCGTCACCCTGCCGCAAAAAGCCGCTGCGATGACTCAGCGCCAGCAACTCCGCCAGCGACTCCAGCAGTAGATGCGCGATTTGATTGTCTGAAGCACGTGCGATTTCGCGGTGAAAGTCCATGTCCGCTGCCACCGCATCCTCCAGCGACGACGCCGCCAGCAACCGAGCCTGCGCCTCCTCAATTCGCTTCAACTGCGTCTTG
>JBDNIB010000020.1:0-7344 GCA_041688535.1 Prosthecobacter sp. | reverse complement strand
TTCTCATCACGCGCACAGCCATACCCAGCAGCCAGCAGATGCCCCTCCAGCAGCATGGCGGATACACTGCCACGCTCCGCGAGCTGATGCACCGGCTCCGCCCAGCCCGCGTCCAGCCACTGGCCCTCGGCGAACAATTGCCGCGCCATGCGATCGCACAACGTGTCCGCAAACGGTCGCCAGAACGCCTCCTGCGGAAACTCAAACACCGCGTTCATCAGCGCGGTGAGCGGCGCCTTGAAATCCTGCGTGTCTTCAATGCCGCGCAGTGCGCGCACAATCTCCAACCGTGACTCCTCGATCTGCTCCGCAGGGGTGAAGGCGGGTTTCAGCTCGCGCAACGAGCCGGCCACGACGAAGCGTTCCCTGGCAGGCAGCAATTCATTCACCTCAATCGTTTCCCCAGCAGCGGTGATGCGCCACTGGTCCGCCGTGTCACGCTGCACCGCGCACACGAGCACGCCCAGACCGCGTGCGATGCGCTCGCCGCGCTGCACTTCAAACTGAAACGGCTGCGTGATCTGGATGTGGTCGAAATCCTCCACCTTCGCCTTCGCCCCGGCCGCGACACTGATGCGCCGCAGCGGCCACCGCGCGCGCAGTTCATCCTCCAGGCGTAACAGCGCGTCCATCGGCGGATGATCGAGCATGAAGAACCGCCCCTGCTCCGCGACCACATGATCCAGCAGCGCGGCCACCGAGACCTCATTCCACGAGCGGATGAACGCCGCCGCGCGGTCCAGTGCCGCCTGCCGGGCGGAGAGCTTGGCCGCAGCGCGTGCATCACCGGCGGCGTGCGCCTTTTCATACGCCGCCAGCGCCCGCTGCATGTCCTGCGGGATGCCATTGCCATACTCATGCCGCTCTCCCAGCGGCATCCAGGCCGAGGTCTCGCCAAGTGTGGCAGCCCGCCGCAGCAGCACGAATGAGGACGCGACATAACGCGCCGGATTTTCCTCATGATCGACTTCGCGCACCAGCTCGCGCCACGCCTCGCGGCTGCCGCCCTCCGCCGCCTGCTCCAGCAGAAACACCACCTCCTCGCCATACTGCCCGGCCTCATGCAAAGCGCTGGCAAGCACATGCATGGCCCCGACATCACCCGTTTCAGCCAGCGGCATCAACAGATGCGCCGCCAGCATTGGCGTTCCCATCAGCCGCAAATCCACGCATGCCCGCAGCATCGCTTCCGACGTGATTTCCGTGTCCCTTGGCACCACCGTCTGCACTTCCAGCGGCGGCGGCAGCGCCACCTGATCCAGATGCCGCTGCCAGTAGAGAATCGTCGCGATCATCACCCCGCAAACCAGCACGATCGTCAACATCAACGGCGTGGACACTTCTTCCTCCGGCTGTGATGGCGCAGTGGCAGCTACATGCTGGAGGCGTGCTGGCGAAGGCGACGCAACCGTGGCGGCAGCAGCAGGCGAGGGCTCCAGCATCACCTCGCCCACGCGCCCTCCTGCGCGTGGTTTCATCCCCGTGGGCCGCAGCAGATAGTTGCGCCGGTTGTCGCGCGCCGTGGTGATGGCTGTGCCCGCATCATGTTCTGTCGTCGTCGTGTCCGGCGGCGGCACCTCGGCATCATCATCCACCAAATCGAACTCGATGACATCGCCGCCAATGTCGAACGCGAACGGCACCATCACCTCCAGCTCGCCCGCCGTCACCCCATTCACCGCAAAACGCGCCCCCACGACTGCCGCAGTGATTTGAAAGCGCTGCTCACCCGTGCGCAGCAGCACGCAATGCCGTGGCAAAACGTCCACACCCTCCAGCACGATCTCGCACTCCGGCCCGCTGCCCACATCCAACGACGCGCCCGGCAGGCAGGCAAGCTGGTGCTCGCCATCGTGAGTGCGCAAGGTCAGAACCGTCAAAGACATGGGCGCTGATTATGCCGCACAAGTCCCCAGCGTCGAGCCTGCGCTCCAGCAAAGAATCTTCGGACTTCCTGATTGTTCCGGTTCCGCAAAGTAGCCATCTCGCTCCGTCGAGATGAGCTGAGAACATGACAAAATCACGTCGTGACCGAAATGCGACAACGCGTAATGGCCAGACCGTGTTTGAAAACACATGATGGCCCCTCACCCGACCTCTCCCCGAAGAGAAATCGGGTGATTCAGTGAATCCTCGACGGGGAGAGGGGATTCGTTTGGCACCGGCCACAACACGAAATCCCTCTCCCCAGCACAAAACACCGCTGACATCTTCCGCTCCACCTGGGGAGAGGTCAGGTGAGGGGCAACTTGAAGCTGCCGGAAGCTGGCACGGCAAAGCTTTTAAATCGCGTCCTACTTTCCTGCCCCCAGCTCCTTGTAGTAGCGCTTCACCAAATCGCGAAACTCCGCTGGCACTGGATCACGGTCCACAGGGGCGAGATTTTTGCCCGCATCCTTCTTCGAGAGTTCTTCGACGACGCGGTCACGCAGCTCCATGAGCGGCTGGGTGATGCGTGTGTTCAAATGCGCGACCTGCGGAGCCTCGTTGCTGCGTTTGAGGTCAATGCGAAGACTGCGTGCGTTGTCGAGCACCTTGGCGGCCTCGTTGCGCAGCTCGGGCTGGTTGAGCAGTTCCTCCACATTGCGCAGGCGGTCGCTCCACTGCTCGTAGCCATTGCCGGTGAAGACGCTGCGGTCCTCCTGCTCCTTGCTATCTTCAAAGAACAACGATTCCGGCACCGCGCCGCCGTTGATGGGTGCGGTGAAGCGGTCGTTGTCAGAATCGCGATCCGTGGTGGGACCGCCGGCGATTTGATCGTTGTCACCGGAGCGCGGAAGCCCTCGTCCGCTTTGGGGTGGTTGCGCAGGATCGATGGCATCCGTTGTTTCCTGGCGGGGGGGGGCACCCGCACTCCTAGCTTCGGCGGTTTGGGATTGCCCCTCGCCCCGGCCTTCCCCGCCTTTGGGACGCTCCTGTTTGCCTTCACCTTGGCCGGGAGATGAGGCACTGGCTTGTTGCGCGCCTTGGCCTTCACCTTGACCCTCGCCTTTGCCGTCGGGACTAGGCTGCTGGCCTTCACCCTTGCCTTGCTGGCCAGGTTCTTTGCCCTCGCCTTCACCAGGTTGCTTCCCTTCACCGTTTTGGGCCATCCTGGGGTCTTCGGATGGTTGCTCGCCGGGTGCGCCACCTTTTTTGGGTGCGCCTTCTCCTTTGCCTTTCGCCTCACCGCGTTCGCCTTGGCCGGACTTGTCGTTCTCGGCGGTCTGCTTCTCGGGTTTGCCGGAGCCTGCGCCTTTTTTCGCATCGTCGGAGGGTTGTTTGCCTTCGCCGTCTTTGGCCTGATCTGATTTTTTGCCCTCGCCGTTTTGCGCCGTTTGTTTTTCTGACGGCTTGTCGCCTTGCTCGGCTTGGGCTGCGTCCTGCGCTTCCTTGATCAGTTTATCGAGTTCGTTCTTCGCCACACGCAACGCCTCGCTCTCGGAGCCGAGCACGCTCTCGGCGGCTTTCTCGACGCCCTTTTGCAGCTCGGCCACCGAGTTGGCGGCTTTGCGTTCGGCGTCCTTGGCCTCGGCCTGCGTACCGTAGCGGAGCTGGTCGCGAGTTTCCTTGAGATTCTCCTCCAAACCACTCGTCTGCGCCTTGCGCACGGCGTCGTAAAGATTGCGGTGCAGCAGAGGCTCGCTCTGCTCGGCCTGCTCGCTGATCTGGCGCATGTTGTTAAGCAGTTTTTCGACATTCTCCTGCTGTTCGGCCACTTGCCGGCTCTGCGCGGCGTTTTGCAGGCCCTTTTCGATGTCGGAACCGGTCTCCTGCTGGTTTTCCAGCGCCTCGCTAATCTTCTTCTGGTTCTCCGCGGCCTCGCGGGCCTGCTGGCGCATCTGCTTCATTTCATCGGCGAATTTGCGGCTGGTTTTCTGGCGAAAATCCTCCTGCATCTTTTCGAGTTCGCGTTGGGCGCGGGTCGCGGAGTTTGCCGCATCGGCGAGCTTTTCTTCTTTGAGCTGCTCGGCGGCCTCCATGACCTTTTCGCGCGTCTGGTCGAGCTGTTCCTTCGCCTCGGCCATGTTCGCGGCGTTGTCGGGCTGCTCCATGCGGTCATTGAGATCATCCAGGTCACGCAGCAATTGTTCCTGCTCTGCTTGCAGGCGTTTGAGCTGGTTATCGAGTTCCTGCTTCTCCGTTTCGGTCTTGGCCTGCGCGATCTGGTTTTGCAGCTCCTTCATTTTCTCCGCCAGCGCCTCCTGACGCCGGGCGAGTTCCTTGAGGCGGTTCAACACCTGCAAATTTTCCTGCTGCTCGGCGGTTTGCTCCTCGGCGGCGGCTTTTTCCTCCTCGTAACGCTGATCCTGCTGCTTCAACTCGAGATCCATGAGCTGATTCTTGTTCGCCTGCTGGCCTGCTCCCGGCTGTGGCGGTGGGCTGTTCTGCCGCATGACCTGATGCTCGCGGCTCTGCGCGCGGTGCAACCATTCAAGGGCGCTCTGCTCATAAGTGAGTGCCTGATTGAGCGGCGCGCGTTTCTTGTCCGCCGCCGCCTGCTGGAGCGGGTCCAGCGCGTCCTTCATGCTTTTCCAGGCTTCGGTCAGCGCCTGCTTGGCCTCAGCGTCCTCGACCTTTTCCATCGCCTCCTTGGTTTGTTCGAGGGCGAGGTTCTGTGACTCGTGAACGACCTGCACATCGGGCGCCGCGGATTCCATGGTGCGGCCCGCATTGGTGTCTCGAATGATCCGCCAGGTGGCGTTGACGATTTGTTTTTGCAGCTCGACGAGCTTGTCGCTCTCGGCCTTCTGCTTCGGCTCGCCAGGTTCGCTGGGCGGCGCCTCCATCTCGCGGAAGATGTCCTCAAAGTGCCGCACATCGGCGAAAAACATGTCGCTCATGCTGCGGCGCACCTCGCCTTTTGGCCCGGTGTCCTCGGCCCAGAGGTAATAACTGACGAGCTGGCGTGGCTGCGCGTTTTCTTTTTCGAGCGCGAGTTCCGCGCGCACGTCCTGCTTTTTCTGCGGCGCGGTGGTGGGGTGCTTGAAGATGATCTCCTTGCTGTTGCCGTTGATGCTGAACACCGCGCCACTTTTGGTGACGCCTAGATCGTCAGACACCTTCGCCTCGACGGGCAACTCCTGAATGGCGGAGACTTGCAGATCACGTTTCGGGAACACGAGCTCGATCTTGGCAAGCTGATTGGCCTGCACGGTGACGGTGATCCACGGCGGGTTTTTGTTCGCACGATCGCGATCATCCACGAGATGCAGCCGGTATTTCTGCGACTTCACGGCCTGCATCGTTGCCTCCAGCAAGGTGGCGTCATCGGCGCTGGGCTTGAGTTCGATGACGGTTTTGTCTTCGCCAAACAGCTCGGCGGCGGCGACCGGTTTGTTCGCTTTGATCTTCCAAGCGATGTCAGAACCTTCGAGCGCACTGACTTTGAGCGTGTTCTTGATTTCCTTCGCCGGCTGGCCGCTGTAGGCGGGCGGCGTGATGACGACATCCACACGCTCATGCAACGGATAGACGAAAGTGGTGAGAGTGTGCTGCGGCGATTTTTGCGCGGCGAATTCGACGTGGTATTTCGCGTCGCTCATCACCTTGTTGATCAGGCCGCCGAAGACCTGCTCGTCCACCGTGAGGCGCATGGGGATGCGTTCGCGTTCGGCACCATCGGGTTCGGTGACAATGAGCGTGGCATCGGCTGGCACCGGACCGGTGAAGCGGGCCTCGACGATAAGGCGGGAGCCGCGTTCGAGTTCCACATCACCGGGAGTGAGAGTGGCGGTAAACTCGGTGGGGCCGACCGGTTGTTCAGCAGCGGTGAGAGGTGAGAGGGCAGAGGTGAGAGGGCCGTTGAGGCGCAGAGCGATGTCGGTGGCAACGAAAGTGATGACGGCGAGCCAGGCAGCGGCGAGAGCGCGGGTGTAGGGCTTGTTGGCGACGGTGACGGGCCAGTTCTGCGTGGCGGCACGCCCGAGCGCATGATCAATGAGACGCTCGTGCAGGAAGCTCGTCGGTGCCTCGGCATCAGGCTCGTATTCGATGGCAGTGATGAGCACGGAATCGAGCACGGGATGCCGTTGCTCAATGAGGCGGCTGATGTCGCGGTCACTCCAGATGTTGCGGCGGCCGGTGAGCCAAGCAGCGACACCAAGGATGATCAAACCGAGCATGCTCCAGCGGTCCACGGCCTTGGAAACATGGTGGCCGCTGAGCGCCGCAATGAGAAAGCTGCCGCGCACGAGAATACCGAGCGCAAAAACAGCGGCGAGGTGACGCATGAGTCGCGCCCGGCGCAGGGCTTCGCGAACTTCGGCGATGCGGGCTTCGAGAATGGTGCGTGCGATCATGGCCGCAGCATAACGCAGGCAGGGCCATCATTCATGCGAAAGGACGGCGGCAAATCACGCCACCGAGCTCCTGCAGCTCCCGCCTCGTCACCGCCCGGCGTTGAGACGCCGGGCACTAACCGTCATCACCCATCTATCAGCATGACTTGGCATGAAAGGAGAACACATGCAGGAAGGTGCGAGCGATGATCTCCAAATCGAGGTAGAAGGACCAGTTCTGGCAGTATTCCACATCGGAGGCGACCCGGTGCTTGATCTCACTGGCATTATCCACCGGACCGCGCTGGCCACGCACCTGGGCGAGGCCGGTCACCCCGGGCTTCACCGTGTGGCGCATGGCATACTGGCGGCACTCCAGGGCAAAGAGCACATCATGCTCGGCCATGTGAGGGCGCGGACCAACGACCGACATATTCCCCCGCAGTACATTCAAAAACTGCGGCATTTCATCAATACTGAGCTTCCGCAACAGCGCGCCACATTTGAAGATGCGCTTGTCGTTGGCCCGCGCCTGCACGCTTTCCGATCCATGGTTCACACTCATCGTGCGGAACTTGTAGATCTGGAACATCTGGCCGTCCGCGCCTGAGCGTGATTGTTTGAAGAACAGCGGACCTGGCGAGAACAACCGATGCAGCAGCCAAACCCCCGCACAGAGAAATGGGAGCACAAAAATCACCACCAGCAGGCTGATGGCCACATCCAGCCCGCGTTTCAGCAAACGATGCGCTGGACTGACAAGTGGATGCTTGTGCAGGCTGACGAGCTTCATCTGTGAGTACTCCGTGAGCTGTACCGAGCCCATGTCCCCCACGAGCGGCAGCAAATCCACGGCCAGGTGGGTGCCATGTGATTCAGCAATCAGCCGAATTTTCTCTGTAAGCGCCGCGTCCGTGGGCAGACGCCAGATGAGCAGGTTGGGACGCTCGCGCTTGATGGCCTCCTTCAGACGATGCTCCAGGAATTCGCCATGACCGGCCTGAACCTCGGTGGCCAACACATCGCACAGATGAATGCCCAGCATTTTCTTGTTAGCGAACCATTGCCTAGTCGCCGCCTCATT
>JBDNIB010000182.1:0-5166 GCA_041688535.1 Prosthecobacter sp. | reverse complement strand
TGGCAGAATAGCCGCACAAAGAACGTCATCACCAGACGAATCTTGGCGGTTTGGGGTGTAGGTTGGGGGGTGCGTCGTCGAGGATGTGCGTGCAACGGACTGATTCACGCCGCCGCACCGCCCGACGTTTGAAGGTGTGTTGACACAGCGAGCGCCCCAAACCGGCGTGCGGGCTGACGCCACACATCCTACGTTGGCCTAGCCTGCTCAGCCCTTCGTGATGCACTCGTCCAGATTCAGGATGGTGGTGGCGAGGGCGTACCAGGCGGCGAATTCGGCCGGGGTGAGGTCTTTGGGCAGGTCGAGGCCGGTGGTGAGAGCCTGGGTGTCTTTGGGCGCGGCTTTGGCGGCGGCGAACTGGTCTTCCCACAGCGATTTGAGCACGCTGGCCTCCGCAGGCTGCGGTGCGCGGGCCAGCGCGAGTCGATAGGCATGCGTGATGCGGGCATTGAGGTCGGCGCTCGGCGATTCGGTGACGATGCGGCGGGCGAAGGCTTTGGCGGCTTCGACATAGACGGGATCGTTGAGCAAGGTGAGCGCCTGGAGCGGGGTGTTGCTGCGGGAACGACGCACGACGCAGGCCATGCGGGCGCTGGCGTCGAAATTCATGAAGCTGGGGTAGGGCGAGCCGCGTTTGAGCACGACGTAGAGACCACGGCGGTATTGCTCCGCGCCGGGACTGGTGACGTAATTGTAGTCCTGCCCGCCGACCTTCTTCCACAGGCCGTCCGGCTGCGGCGGGCGGATGGGAACGCCGCCCTGCTTCACATTGAGCAGACCGGCGATGGCGAGGGCGTTGTCGCGAATGGTTTCGGCGTCGAGGCGGAAGCGTGGGCCGTGCCAGAGGAGGGTGTTGGCGGGGTCTGTTTGTAGTTCGGGCTTTAGCCCGTCTTCCGGATGGGCTAAAGCCCGAACTACGAACTCAGAATTCTGCCGATAGGCAGCACTCATGACGATTTTTTTGAGGATGTGCTTCATGTCCCAGCCGCTGTCCATGAACTCGACGGCGAGCCAGTCGAGGAGTTCGGGGTGAGTTGGGGGAGCGCCTTTAATGCCGAAGTCTTCAAGGGTGGCGACGATGCCCTGCCCGAAAAGTTCGGCCCACCAGCGGTTCACGGTGACGCGGGCGACGAGCGGGTTGTCGCGGCTGGTGAGCCATTTGGCGAGGGTGATGCGATTGGGCGGGCCGGTGGGTTTGGCAGCGAAAATGGCCGGGACGGTGGCAGTGACGGTGGTGGTGGGATCGGTGTACACGCCGCGTTTGAAAATGGCGGTCATGCGTGGCTGTGGCAGCTCGCGCATGATCTCGGTGGTGGGGGCTTCGAGCGCGGTGATGTGTTTTTGCAGCACGGTCTTTTGCTTGTCGAGCTTGGCCAGTTCGGGGTCTTTGATTTTGGGCGCAGGGGCGGCCTTGCCTTTGCCTTTTTTGGCGACGGGCGCGGGTTCCGCGACTGCGGGGAGGCAGGCGACGACATCGCCGCTGATGCTGGAGAGGCGCAGGCAACCGATGACGAGGCTGTTGCCGAAATTTTGCTCCATGCGGATGCTCAATTGGGTGCCGGGGGCGATTTTGATCGGCTGTTCGAGTTCAAACGCGGCCCAATGCGGCTCGCCGAAGCGCTGGCCGATGGCCCAGGCTTTTTTGCCAGCGCCGGTGATCAAATTGGTGACTTCGTAGCCATTCTGCGAGTAGTCGGCGTGGGCGGCGGTGAATTTCAGCGGCTGCGTTTTGCCATCGGGCGTGGTGAGGGTGCAGGCGAAGGTGTGCAGAACGAAGTTGGGCCGCGCAGCACCGCCGCGGCCGGGGCCGTCACCGGCGATGGAGGCATGGGTGAGGGCTTCGAGCATGAAGCCGCTGAGTTCGCGGGCGGGCAGCTCGGTTTCGAAGGTGTAGGTGTCTTTGTCAGGCACGGGACCGGTGAGGAGCACGCTGCCATCGGGCTGGAGTTCGGATTCAGCGTCGCTCTCGGTGATGAAGGCGGCGGGTTTGAGGACTTGCAGAGGATTGGCGGCATCGATTTGACCAGAACCTGCAACAGCCGGGTTGCCCTGTTGGCCGGTGGCCGAGGTGAGCTGGCGCTGCCGTGTGGTGATCTGGGCGTCGAGCGTTTTTAACTGAGTGGTGAGCTGCTGGCGCTGGGTTTCACGCACGGGATCGCTGAGCTTCATGGGCGAGCCGATGAAGGCGATGGAACCGGGAACGTCCGGGTTTTTGCGCTCGGCTTCTTTCTCGGTGTTGTTGTAATAGGCGAGCAGCGAGTAGTAGTCGCGCTGGCTGATGGGATCGTATTTGTGGTTGTGGCACTGGGCGCATTCGAGCGTGGTGCCGAGCCAGACGGCACCGGTGGTGTTGACGCGGTCGATGACTTGGTTGATGCGGCTTTCCTCGGGTTCGGTGCCGGCCTCGACGTTCGTGGGCGTGCAACGATGGAAGCCGGTGGCGGTGATTTGCGCGGGCGTGGCGTTGGGCAGGAGGTCGCCGGCGATTTGTTCGAGCGTGAACTGGTCGAAGGGCATGTTGGCGTTCAACGCGTCCACGACCCAGTCGCGCCAGGCCCAGATGTCGCGCAGGTCATCGCGCTGGAAGCCGTGGGAGTCGGCGTAGCGGGCGAGGTCGAGCCAGGGGCGGGCCCAGCGGGGGCCGAACTGTTTCGAGGCCAAAAGACGGTCCACGAGCTGTTCCAATGACGAATTCCGAATGACGAATGACGAACCGGAGCGGCATTCGTTGGCGAAGGCGGCGACTTCGGCGGGAGTCGGCGGCAGGCCGGTGAGGTCGAGGGTGAGGCGGCGGATGAGGGTTGCTGGGGAGGCTTCGGCGGATGGGGTGAGGTTTTCGGCTTCGAGTTTGGCGAGGACGAAGTGGTCGAGTTCGGTTATGGGCCAGACTTTGTTTTGAATGACGGGAAGTGGCGGGCGCGTGGGCGGGATGTAGCTCCAGTGTTTGAGGGTGACGAGCTGGTCGGGCCACTTGGCACCGGATTCGATCCAATCGCGCAGGTGGGCGATTTCGGCGGTGGTGAGGCGGTTGCCACGGCGGGGCATGGCGTCTTTGTTTTCCTTGGGCAAGGCAATACGGCGGAGGAGATCGCTGCCGATTTCGGCGTGCTTGGGCGAGGCGATGTCGAGTCGGAGGTCGCCTTTTTGTTTGTCGCTGCCGTGGCACTCGAAGCAGGCCCGCTGGAGGATGGGGAAGACGTCCTTGGCGAAGTCAGTGGGCGCGGCGGACGCGGTGGCGGCGAGCAGCAGC
Organism: Prosthecobacter sp.; assembly: GCA_041688535.1. GTDB lineage: Bacteria > Verrucomicrobiota > Verrucomicrobiia > Verrucomicrobiales > Verrucomicrobiaceae > Prosthecobacter. Next base: position 1,916 of record JBDNIB010000182.1, on the reverse strand, counting down.
GTGATGGAGGCGAGGCGGGTCATGCGCCTGTGTGAACGACACAAGACGGGCAGACTTTCGGGAGAGGGATGAGGGGACGGGCTGAAGCCCGAACTACAAACGAATGAACCGGACGGGCTGAAGCCCGAACTACGAACTCAGAGGAGTCGGCGGGCGTTACGGAGGCCGTCGGCGGTGATGACGGCTTGATTGCGGGCGGCGATCATGAAGTCGAGGTGGTTCTGCCATTGCATGGGGCGCAAGGAGGCGAGGCCCATGCCGCGCCGGCTGAAGCCGTAGTCGGCGATTTCCCAGCCGAACTCGGAGTGGCGATTGCGGTAGTCGGCGCGGTGAATCCACGCGCCGAACTCGTCTTTGCGCCAGACTTCGGCGTCGTTGCCGGGAATGGTCTGCGCGAGGCTCCAGACGCGGCGAACGATCTCAGGATCGTAGCCTTCGGTGGTGACGGATTCGGACATGGGATGGCAACACGATTTCTGCGGGCAGGATGGCCCGCGCTACTTTAGCTCGATGTTGTCGATGAGACGCGCCTGGCCGAAGGCGACGGCGACCATGATGACGACGAGTTCGGTGGTGGCAGAGACGGGCTGCAGCGTGGTGGCATCGACAGCGGAGACGTAGTCGATGCGGCCAAGCTGGGCGTGCTCGGCGATGTGCTGCGTGATTTGTCGTTCGAGCTTAGCGGGGTCGCGCTCGCCGTCTTTCCATACGGTGCGGGCGGCGACGAGGGCGGCGCGAAGGGCGGGAGCCTGGGCGCGTTCGTCGGCGCTGAGGTAGCGGTTGCGGCTGCTCATAGCGAGGCCGTCGTCCTCGCGCATGGTGTCGATGGCGTGGAGGACGACGTTGAAATCGAGATCGCGCACGAGCCGGCGGATGATGGCGAGCTGCTGGTAGTCCTTTTTGCCGAATACGGCGTCGTCGCACTGCACGAGGTTGAAGAGCTTGGCGACGACGGTGCAGACGCCGTCGAAATGGCCGGGACGGCTGGTGCCGCAAAGGACTTTGGAGAGGCTGGTTTCGAGGAGCTGGATGCTGCGGTCGGGCGGGTAGATCTCCTCGGCCTTCGGGGCGAAGATCATGTCAGCACCATTGTCGCGGCAGAGACCCAGGTCCTCGATGAGGGTGCGTGGATATTTGTCCAGATCCTCATTGGGACCGAACTGGAGCGGATTGACGAAGATGCTCACGGCGACATTGCCATTCGGGCCGGCGATTTCGCGGGCCTCGCGGATGAGCAAGGCGTGGCCATCATGCATGGCACCCATGGTGGGGACGAAGACGCAGCGGGTGCCTTTGTTGATGCTGCTCCAGGAGCGAAGCTGGCGGATGTTGTTGATGACATTCATGATTTGAGGTCTCTGGATTCAAAGACGGCGTAACCGATTGTAAAGAGGCTGATGTTCACAGCGAGCACGACGGCGTAACCGCGCCAGACGAGCGGCCAGTCGATGGTTTCGGCGAGGATACGGCCCCAGGTGGACATGTGTTTGGTGATGAGGAGATGCTGGTAGCTGTCCATGAAGCCGCTGGTGCGCATGATGAAATCCACCAGCACATAGGTGAGCGCACCGATGGTGGCAGCAGCAGGTTTGATGCGAAAACAGGAAAGAAAAAACGCGATGCTGCTGATGGCGGTCATGCTGACACCGAGAAACAGGGAACTGAGCAGATAGCGCTGCAGGCCGGGCGTCCAATCGTAGAAAGCGATGACAGAAATCTCCGGCACGACAGCGAAATAACCACCGCCCCAGCCACGCAGCACGAGGCCGAGCAGGAAGGCCGACCAGGCGAGAAACTGGATCAAAAACACGGCGTAGCCGGTGCAGGTGAGATATTTGAGCAGCAGCAGCCGGAAGCGACTGATCGGACGCGCCAGCAGCATGCGCATGTGGCCGTCCTCGCCTTCCTTGGCGACG
>JBDNIB010000181.1:0-14122 GCA_041688535.1 Prosthecobacter sp. | reverse complement strand
GGGCCGGGGGGCAACCAGGGGGATAACTCCAAGCGGGTGGTGGTGTTCGTGGGCGATTCGGGAGCCAATGTTGTGCTTGATGGTTTCCGAATTACGGGAGGGAATGCGTCGGTGGTCAACGGTCCCGACGCGGGTGCTGGTATTTATGTGGGAACGGCGTGTGTGGCCGTCATTCGGAACTGCGAGTTCTACTGGAATTATGCAGTTTCATATGGTGGTGGTCTCGGTTCCTATCAGTTTGGTAGTGTTACTTTGGAGGGCTGCTATTTTCATGACAATGCGGCCCCGATCAATGGTGGAGGCGGGTTGACGTTGATTTCCGCACCCGGAGCACAATGCATCATCAAGCGGACGCTGTTTGCCTCTAACAGTGGCTCATCAGCTGGTGGTGCGGTTTTTTATGATGGTGTGGCTGGATATATCGAGAACTCCGTGTTCTTGAACAACTCTTCAGGGGGCGGACTGCAAAGTGGTATCGCATCCGGTGCCATACGTGGCTACGGGGCATCACTATGGATCACCAACTGCACCTTTTCTGGAAATACCAACACGCGAGGCACCGAGGGGGCCATAAGTCACGGTGCTGGAACATGTTTAAATAGCATTATCATCGGGTCTGGCAGCAATCCCGTCGCGGTGAGTGCCACGAGTTATATCCTCTCAAATCAGGCCATCACAGGCACCAGCAACACGGTGGCGACACCGATCTTCAGCAACGCCAGCAACGTGCTGGGCGCGGACGGCTTGTTTGGCACCCGCGATGATGGCTTGATCCTGACTGTGGCATCACCGGGGGTGGATTCGGCCAGCTTGAGTCTGGCGCCTGCCTATGACGCGACGGGCACACCACGCCCTCAAGGTGCAGGTGTGGAACGTGGAGCCTACGAAACGTTGGTGCCTGCGCAGATCACGCAGCTGCCGCAGTCGGTCACGGTGGCGCAGGGATCGCCGACGGTGCTGCAAGTGACCCATACTGGGGTCGGGCCGTTTACTTACCAATGGAAAAAGGACGGGGTCGTGATTCCTGGCGTGGTCAATGACAGCTACGCTATCGCCACAGCCCAGCCCTGGCATATTGGTGACTATACAGTGACCGTGACGAACTCACAGGGGAGTGTGGCAAGCAACGTTGCCAGCATCTCGATCACGGGTGCCAATGGCGGCATTTGGCGCGGGCTGATGGCCTACTATCCATTCAATGGCAACGCGAACGATCAAAGCGTGTATGGAAACAACGCAGCGATCGTGAACGCCGTGCCCGCAGCCGATAAGACGGGCGTGGCCAATTCCGCGTATTCCTTCAATGGAGTGTCTTCATACATGACCGTGTCTGGCGTCCCGATTCCGACGGATAATGCCTTCACTTGGTCGGTTTGGATCAATTATCAAAGTCCTGGGGCTGTGAAGGCGATCATTCAGCGGGCAGCAGAAATAGGAGTGAATCTTGTGTCGCCGCACCTGTCGACAACGGTGGACCAAGAGGTGCAGATTGGTTCCTATGACAATGCGCAAGGCGGTTCATCTGTGTTTTCTCCAATCAACTCGTTAATTGTTGGGAGATGGACGCATCTGGCAGCAACCAGCGACAGCAGCGGAATCCGTCGCATTTTTCTGGATGGTGTGAAGGTAACCGAGGGTACCAGTCCTACCTATGGGCAGGCGTTGGCACTGCTGATATTCGGCGCAGATCGGTTGCTACAGGCAGACAATTTTTTTCAGGGCGGCATGGACAGCATTCGCATCTACAACCGATCACTCAGTACTACCGAGGTGGGTGAACTGTATGATTTCGAAGACCCCGATACTGACCACGATGGGATTCGTGATCGTTTCGAAACAGGAACGGGAATCTATGTCTCAGCAACCGACACAGGCACTAATCCAATCCTTAGCGACACGGATGGCGATGGCTTGACGGATGGGCAGGAAGTGTACACCTACGGGACGAATCCTAACCTCAAAGACACCGACGGTGATGGCTTCGAGGACGGCTTTGAGGTGTTTACTGGATTCGACCCCAAGTCATCTTCCAGCACCCCTGAGGCGCTGAGTTCGATGCTTGTCGCTGTGGAATTTCGGTTCAATGCGGCCAATGGGATCTCCTACCGCATCGAATCTTCCACTGACCTGACTACTTGGAGCACCACGGAGAATAACATTACTGGGGCAGGTGCTACCATGGTGCGGTTTTATTCCATCGAAGGCCAGACGCGCAAGTTCTACCGTGCGCGGAGAAATTGAAACTCGCTTACCTCGCACTTCAAGCCGCCGGAATGAATGACTGGCAGGAGGTGCTGCTCACCTCACTAGGTTTCGACTGGCAAGTCGCGAACAATGCCCTTGCGGACACCTACTTCTCGACCGCCAATCTCAACGGCCTTTACACCCAGGACCAAGTCCAAGCCCTGCACATCGGCACTCCAATGCTCACGCGCTATGCTCTGAACGGAACTTTCAAGCTGACCATCGCAGTCAAGAAATCCGCAGACCTCATCGAGTTCCTTCCGTTCCCGCTCCAGCAGTCAGGAACCACAGTGAACGCGCAGGGAGAAATCGAGCAGATCTTCACCGTGCCGGACGACTCGGCATTCTTTCTTTTGCAGGCGAAGTAACCAAAACACAAAAACCACTATGAACACGACCCTATATCAATACAACTTCACAGATACCTTTGGCAACATATACGAAACTGTGGGGATTTCGGAACAGCATGATGTTGAAAGGAAGATTCTGACGATAACGAAACTTGATGGCCTTGTCACCCCAACATCTTACGTGTCGTCTTTTACCAAGACTAGATTGATGCAATCGCGCTAATCCTCACACGGCTGTCCCTGCTGAGCTGCGAAGTTGCCAGGCATTTTAAACGAGAAACTGAGTGTCCTTGGGTCTGTCCCTCTATTGGGAAATTAGAACTCAACATCGTGGTGAACCGAAGCAACCAGGTTTGGGCATTGGTGGTGTGGCGTGCGGCCTGACAGGGTCCGCTGCGGGTCGTCCGGGTGCAGAGGGTGTTGTTGCGGATGGAATGCGGCACAAGCACGGTCATGCCCGGCTTGGAGCAGGCGGTGGGCGACTGCGGAGCGCAGTGCCTGAGCGGTGTGCTACGGACTCGGTGGTCCGCGCACCGTGACGATCACGCGCTGGATGAAGTGCTGGTTGAATTGTATCAAGGATCGCCGGGAGTGACGGATCTGGCATCCAATCCGAAGCATCTGGCGGGTTATGGCGGCAAATCGGGGCATCATTCTGGACACGGGTCCGCTGGTGCCATAGCTGGCCGCTGATAAACGGCATGATGCGTGGGCGTCGGCGCAATTCAGAATCAATTCCGCCGAGTCACTCTGTCAGCCTCATTCTCCGCCGGTTTCCCGCGCGGACGCGGGAAACGGCACGCGCGACGCGTGCGCTCCAGTCTTCCACTCGGCGGGGGCTCCTGGCAGCGTCTCGGCGAGGATGCGGCGGAGGTGGGAGCGTTCGGTGTCGCTGAGGTAGGTGAATGCGCCGGTGGTGTCGTTGCCTTCGAGGACGGTGCGCAGACGTTGGAAGACGGTTTGTTTCAGCGGGGCGGTGAGGTGCTGGAAGGTGAGGGAATAGACCATGTAGCTGCAACGGTATTTGAAGAGGCGGTTGAGGAGCTGGAAGTCCTTCAGGCTGCGGCCGTCGCTGCTTTGCGGGGCGCGTTTGGTGAAGGCGGTCTGGAAGGCGGGATCGCCCTCGATGCCGCCGTCGGGCAGAGCGGCTTCGTCTTTGAAGAGGAGGGCTTCGACGATGTCCTCGGCACAGTGATCAATGATGCGGCGGGCGGTGCCGGTGGGTTCGCTCATGACTTCCTCGCCCAGCTCGCGCTGGAGGCTGGTCTGCATGTGCATGGCTCGCAGGGAGGTGTGGTTGGCTTTGGTGAGGATGTTTTGCACGCTGGACTGATGCTCCAGGACCATGAGGGCGACGATGTCGCTCTGCTTGCGCTGGTAAGGGGTGATGTCGAAGAATTTAGCGAGGTTGGTGACGTTCGCGCCAGCTTTGAAATTGATGGCGATGGATTGGTCGGGCTGCTCGGTGGCGATGACGTTGCCGCGATGTAAAACGCTGCCGTGCCTGCCGGTGACGTACCAGCCGCCCCAGCGATCGGTGAACGGGGTGGTGGTATCCACGAGGGTGCTGCCTTGGCTCATGATGGGATGGCCGGTGGCACTAGGGAACACGGAACGCACGAGAATGCCGGGTACGTTGGGGCTGAACGGGCCGCCGTGGCAGCTCAGGCAGCTTTGATCGCGCTGGAAATGCAGCGGGTTCTGCGGGGCCGCGTCGGGATCGAGCAGGTAGAAGATGGGGCCGAGCTTGGGATCAATGGTGGCGACTTCGATGGAGCCGCCGAGGGCGTAGCCGAGGTAGGCGTTGTCGCCGAAATAGACGACGCGCGGGGTCTGCGGGCTGATGCGGTCGTTTTGCTTGCTGGTCTTCGAGAAGACCATGACCTGCGACTGCTCGGGGATGTCGAACTGCTTCATCAGGTCACGCAGCATGGTCCACGCATCGGTGCGGTCGAGTTTGACCTTACCGGCGGCCATGAGCCGTTCAAGGCGCTGCGTGGCGTCGTTCGGCGCGGTGTCGGAGTAGCGGATGGGCCGGGATTCGTATTCGTCTTCGGCCAGCAAAACGGGGCCGGAGAGCGAGAGAATGAGTAAGCTCGTTTGCAGGAGTTGTTTCATGACTGCGGGAGCAAAATGCGGTTCATCTGAGCACCTTCAGGTCCAGCGACGAGATCGCGCAGGGTGTGGCGGTCGAGGGTGTCGTAAAAGGCGTTCACGGCTTGAGCGAGGGCCCCTTTGAGCTGGCAGGAGCCGTTGATGGGGCAGGTGTTGTGAACTTTGTCGAAGCACTCGACGATAAACGGGGTGTCCTCCGTGCGCCGCACCACCATGCCGACGCGGATGTCCTCCGGTCGCATGCCGAGGGCGATGCCGCCCCCGCGTCCACGGCGGGTTTCGAGGTAGCCGATTTTGGCGAGGAAGTTCACCACCTTCACGAGGTGGTGGCGGGAGATGTCATAGGCCTCGGCGACCTCGCTGAGGGAAAAGGATTCGCCTTTGAGTGCTCCAAACATGAGCACGCGGAGGGAGTAATCGCTGAACAGGCTGAGTCGCATGGCTGCTTTACGAGGGTGGGTTGGTAAACTTGCATGCTGAGTGCAACTTTGAACGGCGGATGCCAAAAGTGGCGTGGGCGTGGTCAAAATCGGCACACTTGGCCCGTGAAAAGGCACAAAAAAGCCCGGAGAGGAGTCTCCGGGCTTCGCCTTGGCCGTTGGCCGCGTAAATCAATGGCAGCAGCTTTTGCTGGCGGCAGTCTTGCTGGCGCAGCACGGCTTGGCGCAGCCCACGGCGCAGGTTTTTTTCTTGCTGGCGAAGACGCAGCGACCATCGGAGGTGCAATTACTCAGGGTGAGGCTGGTGGCGACGAGGGCGAGGGTGAGGAGTGCTTTCATGGTGGTGTGTGGTGTGGTTTGCTGGAACTAGCGCAGATAGGAAACCCGTGCGCAGTCATCTGACTGTGAATGAAACGTGTTATTTCCGGCAATCTCAAAAATATTTTGGCAGATGCTGTTCAAACCGTGCGTCATCGGCATGAAAAGGCCCGGAGGGGACACCTCCGGGCCTCGTGGGTGATTCAAATCACCAAAGGGCAATACTAGCTCTTCTCGACGGTTTCAGCGTAGCCGTGCTTGGAGATGACCGCAGTCACGTTCTTGCCGACCAGCTTTTCGATGTCGCCTGCATTCTTGGTTTTGGCGGTCACCTTCGTGGTGACTTCCTTGCCATCAGCTTCGATCACGATGGATTTCGTGTCTTTGTCGAAGGACTTGAGTTTTCCGGTGGAGGTGGTGGTGACGCCGCAGCCTGCAAAAGCAGAGGCGGAGAGACCAACGATGGCGAGGGTGGTGAGGATAGATTTCATTCGTTTTGGTTTGGTTAGCTTTCCGTCAGGAAATGTGACCGGGCGGATTTGCACCCATTCAAAACGATTATGGTAGGGGCTGACAATCAAAAAATGTGGGGTATTTAAAAAAAGCTCGTCACAGCATCCCGGCCTGTGCCACGCTGGCAGGATGAAACATGCCGTCCATTGCCTCTCCCTGTTCATATTACTGGTGCTCGTGAAGCCTGGTCTTGCGCACCCGCTGCCGGATGTGCCGGTGCGGGCGGTTTTCGCTCAGGACGGTGCCTGGACGCTTCAGGTGGAGGTGGACCCGCGTTGTTTTGAGGAAGACCCCAACATCGCCCTTTCGGTGACGAATGCGGACTTGGCGCTATTTCCGGCGGAACGAAAGGAGCAGCTAAAGGCCGCCGCCCGTGACTACATGCGGCGTGTGGTGGCGATCGTGCTTGATCCGGCGGTGCCGGTGAACCCCGAATTCGTGTTTGAATTCACCACGCATGAAAACGCGGCGCTGAAGACACCGGAGGACATCGTGGTGCTGACGGGAACCTGGCGGACGCAGGTGCCGGAGGGCACGACAGGCTATTCCATCAAGGCGCTAGAGACAGGGGAACTGAGCGTCCTGTATCACAATACGGCCCTGGGTAAGAAACTGGACCGCTTCCAAATACTCTTTCCCGGTGAATCGAGCTATGTGCTGGATTTGAAAACCTACACGCCACGCACCACGGCACCGGCGCTGATCACGGCGGCTGAGCCTGCGGTCGCGGCAGTGGCAATGTCCTGCCCCATGTGCGACATGGCCGCTGGTGGCGGTTACGCGCTGCCTGCGGTGGTTTCCGTCGCCGGTATCGTCGCGCTGGTGATGTGGCTGCGGAAAAAGCGTGCTGCGTAGTTTCCGGCGGAACTTCCGTTTGCGCCGCCAGCGCGTCCGCGTAAGTGCCGCGCGTGAATCAGGCATTTGTATTGGGCGCAGGCATTGGCGAGAGGCTACGACCGTTGACGGCACAGTTGCCGAAACCGCTCGTGCCCGTGTTTCACCGGCCACTGATCACCTACGCCTTCGATCATCTCATCGCGGCGGGCGTTTCGCGTCTGGTGGTGAACACGCATCACTTGCCGGAGGCTTATGCACAGGCGTTTCCCACGCAAAACTACCACGGCACGCCGATCCAGTTCCGCAACGAAAGCCCCCTGCGCCTCGAAACGGCGGGTGGCATCGCCAATGTGCGTGATCTGCTCGGGAGCGAACCGTTCCTCGTCTATAACGGCGATATTTTGACCGACCTGCCGCTGCAGCCGCTGCTCAAGGCGCATCGCGAGCAGGGCAATCTCATCACGCTAGCCTTGCGCAGCCACGGGCCATCGCTGCACATCGCCTTGGATGCTGCGACAGGCCGCGTCTCGGACATCCGCAACAAGCTCGGCACCGGGGACGACGGGAAATACCTCTTCACCGGCATCTATGCCTGTGATCCGGCCATTCATGACTGGATCACGCCTGACAAAGTCGAGTCCGTCATCCCCATCTTCCTCAACATGATCCGCGACGGGGCCAAGCTCGGCGCGGTGGTCATTGATGAGGGCAGTTGGTGGGATCTCGGCAGTCGCACGGCCTACCTGTCCGCGCATTCCGCGCTGAATGGCATGTATGCGCCCGCCATTGATCCGGCAGCCCACATTGAAGCCGGGGCGGTCTTGCGCGGCATCAATGTCGTCGGTGCCGGGGCGGTGATCGAAGCCGGAGCGCAGCTTGAGGACACCATCGTCTGGCCCGGCGGGCGCGTCGTGTGTGGCGCGGAATTGAAGCGCTGCATCGTGCGCAGTGGCATCACGGCGGCGGGCATCGTCGAGGACACTGATTTTTAACCGACCACCGGGATTGGCATTGGACATTCGTCATTCCGCATTCGTCATTCCGTATTTCCCACCATGCTCCCTGAACACGAGGCCCTACTTTTCTTCACGCACGAACAGTTCCCTGAACTGAACGGTGCGCCGTGTGACGTGGAGGTGATTCTCAAGGGGGCTTCTGACCGGCATTTCTACCGCCTGAACTGGCAGGATGGCCGCGAGCCGATGATCCTGATGGTTTACACTTTGGCCCGGCGTGACAATCCGAAGTTCGTGCCCGCCACGCGACGGCTGGCGCAAGCCGGGGCGAACGTGCCGCGCGTTTACGCCTTCGATGAGCAGCGACTTTGCGTCTGGTTGGAGGATCTGGGCCGTGTGGACCTGCATTCCTTCAATGATGCGCCCTGGGAGCAGCGTTCGCCACTTTACAAGGCGACCTTGCGCGAAGCGGCGAAATTCCACCGCTTGGGTGAAGCCAGTCTCGGCCAAGCCGATCTTGACGAACTGGAGCCGCCCTTTGATGAGGCGCTCTACGAATGGGAGCAGAACTACTTCCTCGAGCACTTCGTGCGCGGCCATCTGGGGCGCGATTTTTCGGACACGGAATACCATGACGCGCACGAGACGCTCGCCCGGCTCCGCCGCCGCCTCGCCAAACTGCCGCGCTGCCTGGTGCATCGTGATTTTCAAAGCCAGAACGTGCTCATTCGCGGCGAAGATGCCTGGCTGGTCGATTACCAGGGCCTGCGCCTCGGCCTCGCCGAATACGATCTAGCCTCACTGCTCTATGACCCCTATGTGGCCCTCACGCGCACGGAGCGTGCTGAGCTGCTCGGGTATTATGCCGAGCATCGCGGTCTCGATCTGGCTGAACTGCGTGAAGTTTTCCACCTCTGCGCCGCCCAGCGCCTCATGCAGGCGCTCGGAGCCTATGCCAATCTCAGCCGCAACCTCGGCAAGCCGCACTATTTACAGCACATCCCCGCCGCCGTGTCGAACCTGACGGAAGTCTGCCTGGAAGGGCAGGGGCTGCACGAGCTGAGGGCGTTCTTTGAAGGCGCGCTGTGATCACACCGGCCAGCGCAAGCACTGGCCCGCCGCTAGCTTGCCGCGTGAGTAGGCGAAAATGCGCACACGGTTGGCGCTGTTGCCGCTGAGCAGCCAGACGTTGGTCTGATCCATCGCGTGCAGAAAGCCGATATGGCCGCTGGCTCCGGCGCTCAGCGGCTTGGTCACGACGATGCAGCCGCAGGCCGGTGTTGTGACCACGAAAGCCGCCTCCCGCAGGCTCCAGTTCACAAAGGCAGCGCACCAGCTTGTCTCACCGCCGCCGCGGATACCCACGCTGGCGAGGTATTCGACGATGCGCGGATTGTCGTCGGGATTCCACTCAGGGCGTGGCCTGCGGGGCGAAACCCACGGCGGGCTGCGTCGGACTCGCCGGAGCATCCGGGCACCGCCTGCGGGCTGCACTTGGCACCACCTGGCCGGGAACCAGGATGCGGCAGTTGTTTCTGGCGTCGCACAGGGCCGGATTGATCGCTTTGAACTGATCAAAGCTCATGCCGAATTTACGGGGCGATGCCAATCGGGTTGTCGCCGGGTTGGATGGCGTAGGCTGCCATGCGTAAAAGGTGAACGGGACATGCAGGATTGCCAAATGCGAAATAGCATTGCTCAAGCGGGCGGGATACGCTCTTAATGGCGCTCTCCAACCCGCCGCATGTCTTCATCCGCTGCCCCAACCCCGCCCAGCAAGCGTCGCGTCTTCGCGTCGCGGTTGTTCAGTACACTGACCCTGTGGGCGCTGCTCGCCGTGGCTTTTCTGCAATGGCAGAACACTTGGCTCATCATCGCGATCACCGGTTTCTTTGGAGTCGCTGGTGCCGTCGAGTATTACCGGCTGCTGCGCAACGACTCACATGCGCGTTCATTCAACGCTCTCGGCTTAATCATCTGTGTCGTCTATTGGGGCTTGGTGATCTGGTATACAACCACACGCCAAAAAGCCCCGCCCTTGGAGTTTGACCTTGCCGCGCTCACCGCAAGTGTCCATGGCTCCTTCATCCTCTGTTATCGCTACCAGCTTGAGGGGGGGCTCACATTGCAGCGCATCTTCAATACCGTCTTCGGCACGGTTTATACCGTCATATTCTTCGGCTTCATAGTGCGGCTCATGTACTTTCATGCGGAGATCAAGGATGCCGCTCATGGCAAGGGCATCACCGACATCTTCCTCGTGCTCTTTCTCATCGCGGTCACTAAATTCAGCGACATGGGCGCCTACGTCGTCGGCGTGCTGTTTGGGAAGCACAAGATGATCCCGCACATCAGCCCGGCGAAATCGTGGGAGGGCTTCGTGGGTGCCTTCATTGGCTCGTTTGGCGCGGCTGCTATTTTGCTGGCCTGCATGCCGGAAAAAATCGCTCCCATCACCTGGTTGCACGGCATGATCCTGGCCCCCATCCTCTGCGCCACCGCCGTTACCGGAGATCTGGCCGAGTCGGTGCTCAAACGCTGCGCTGCCATCAAGGACAGCGGCCAGACGCTGCCCGGCATCGGCGGCATCCTCGATCTCACCGACAGCCTGCTCTTCACCGCGCCGGTGTTTTATTTCTACTTGTCCGCCATCGCACGATGAGCCAGTCGTCCTCGATCCTGCCGCTGCGTGATCTCACGGAACCCCGCCTCATCCATCATTTGCCATTCGCACACTGCACCACTCTTCGATACGCCGTGATCGAGAACGAGTAGGAGAACGAGGACGAATCCACACCACCGCATGTCTCTCGCCAAACGCGTCCTCCTCCTCGGCTCCACCGGCTCCATCGGCACCAGCGCCCTCAAAGTCGCCCGCGACATCCCCGAGCGCATGCAGATCGTCGGTTTGGCCGCGAACAGCAGCGTCGATGCCCTTGTTGAACAAGTCCGCGAAACTGGCGTGAAGCAGGTCGCGCTCACCGATCCCGCCGCTGCGGCCAAAGCGCGTGCGTTGCTGCCTGCGGATGTCGTGTTGCATGTCGGAGCACAGGGACTCGTCGATCTCGTGCAGCAAAGCGATGCCGACATGGTGCTCGTCGCCATCGTCGGGACCGCCGGACTCGCACCAGCTCTCGCCGCGATCGAGGAAGGCAAGCATCTCGCAGTCGCCAGCAAAGAAATCCTCGTCATGGCTGGCGAAGCCGTCACCGAGGCCGCGAAGCGCAAAGGCGTGAACATTCTGCCCGTGGACAGCGAGCACAACGCCATCTTCCAGTGCCTCGAAGGCCACCGCCACAGCAGCGTGCAGCGCATCCTGCTCACCGCCAGCGGCGGCCCCTTCCGCACACTGCCAGCGGATCAATTGCCCAGCGTCACCGTCGCGCAGGCATTGAAGCACCCCACCTGGACCATGGGTCGCAAGATCACCATCGACAGCGCCACGCTCTTCAACAAAGGCCTCGAAATGATCGAGGCGAAGTGGCTCTTCGACGTACCGATGGACAAGATCGAGGTCGTCGTGCATCCGCAAAGCATCGTCCACAGCATGGTCGAGTTCGCCGACAACAGCGTCATCGCGCAGCTCAGTCACAGCGACATGTGCTTCCCCATTCAATACGCCGTCACCTGGCCTGACCGCGTCCCGAACAATTTGAAGCCGCGCGACTTCGCTCAAGTCGGTGCCCTGCACTTCGAAGCCCCGCGCGTGGACGATTTTCCCGCGCTCAATCTCGCCCGCCACGCTGGCACCATCGGCGGCACGCTGCCCGCCGTCCTCAACGCCGCCAACTAAGTCGCCGTCGATGCCTTCCTCAACGGCAGGATCGCCTTTCCCGGCATCTGGCAGACCGTCGAGCGCGTCATGACCGCGCATCAGGTCATCGCGCATCCATCGCTTGATGATTTGATCGAGGCCGACGCGTGGGCGCGGCGCGAAGCAAAGATAGAGGTACGGACAGCGCATTGAGGGGCGGCGCAACTCAATGCGCTGTCCCTACCTCTATCTGTACTCACGCAATTTCGCTTCATGCCGTTCGTTCCATCTCGCGCATGAAATTCACACGCCTCTTTCTCTTTCTTACCGTCTCCAGCATCGCTGTCGCCGCCGATCTGTCGCCCCAGCTCGGGACCTTGGGCGAAAAGCTCCTCGAAGAAACCTTCACTGGTCCCAATGTGCCGAAGGGCTGGGCTGCAAACACCGGCAGCCTGCGCGTGGCCGATGGTGTGCTGCTCGCCGCCGAAAAATCCAGCGACATGCACATCGGTGCGTTCCGTTTTCGCCTGCCGATGCAGGACTGCGCGATTCAAATCGACTTCAAGCTCGGTGAGATGCGCCTCATCAATCTCGGCTTTGATCCTGCGCCGGGCGAATTGAAGAAAAACGGCCACCTGTTCTCTGTCACCGTCGCCAAAACCGGCTGGAGCATCATTGAGCACAACAACAAGGCCGATCCCGCCTCCAAAACCAAGGTCCACGCCAAGGCCGAGACCACCTTCGATCCCGCCACGACCTACACGCTGCTGCTCGAATGCAAAGGCGATCAGGTTGTCGCCCAGATCAGCGGCAAAGAGCCGCTCAAGGCCACCGCGCCCGATTTCCATGTCAAAAAGCCCGGCCTCGTCTTCCGCATGGGTGGGAAGGACGGCCAGGAGGTCGCCTTCGACAATGTGAAGGTGTGGGCGCTGAAGTGACGCGGCCGCGTGGCCAAAAACTTCCCAAAAAACCCTTCGCTCCCAGCGGTGGGATGCTACTCTCAGGGCGAACCCATTGTTCGTCATGAAAACCACCTTCAGCCTCGCGCTGCTGCCAGCCATGACGCTGGCCTTTGCAGTCTCCTCACTCCACGCGGCCCCAGTCAAAGGCCCTGTTGATGCCAAAGCAGCGCCACCTGCGGCATTGCACGCCACGATCAACATCAATCCCGTCGAACTGTCACCGGACTCCACCATTGAGGTCGTGTTTCCGACGTCGATGGTGGCGAAGGAGCAGATCGGCAAAAATGCCGAGGCTTCTCCGCTCCTCGTTACGCCGGAACTGACCGGCACCTTTGAATGGACGAGCACCCGCAGTGGACATTTCCATCTGACGCAGTCACCGAAGTTCGCCAGCAGCTATGACTTCAAAGTGCGCACTGGCTTGACCGATCTCGCGGGGAAACCGATCGCCGCCGAGACACTCGATTCCGTCATGAGTGCCCGGTTCCGCATCATCGACCAGCATCCGCGTTGGTTTAATGACGATGCGCAGAATCGCAGCCCACGTTTCCTATTTGAGTTCAATGACAGCGTCACGCCTGCCGAGGCGGCGAAGCACATCCGCTTTGTGGCTGAAAACGCCGCGCCAGTGAATGCCAAGCTGCGCTATGCCACGGGCAAGGACTTCACCCGCATGAGCAGCGAGCCGCAGCCGACTTGGGCGGAGGAGATTGCCAAGGTCACGCCGAAGCTGGCTGACGATGCCGAGCGGCTCAGCGCGATCATCGTTGAGCCTGAATCACCGCTGACCATCGGGAGCTGGCGGCTCACGATTGGCGAAAAGCTCAGCAATGCCTCCGGCCACAACCAGCTTGCCACCGGCGATGACATCCAGCTTGGCGAGATCAAGCCGTTCGCGGTCACCAGTGCCAGCGCACATACGCCGTTCGATAGCGACTACTACATCGACATTGATTTCAACAAGCAACTGCAGCCTCCAGCGGATGAAGAAATGAAAGCCGAGGAGAAGGCTGCGTTCGCAAAAAAGCTCGCCGCGCTCATTCACATCGACCCGTTGCCTGCGGGCGAAACGAAAGCCGAGGTGCTTCACCGCACGCTCCGCATCAGCGGCAAATTCCCGCTGACACGTCCGCACACCGTCACCGTCGATCCCGCCATGACCTCGGGTGATGGCATGGCGCTCGGCGCACCGGTGAAGAACAGCGTTACGTTCATCCCAAACCCGCCTTACGTCGCCGCTCCAGCCTTCATCAATGCACAGCTCGCGAAGGGCGCGGCGAGCTATGAATTCACAGCGGCGAATGTGAGCCAAGTGCGGGTGCGTGCGAAGCGTCTGAACGGTCCCGAACTCCTCAAGGCACTGGATCAATACCGCGCCTACCGCAGCGCCTACTACGGCAACGAGAAGCAAAAGGCCGCCTACAAGATGCAGTCGATCGACGCCTATCCCGGAACCCAGGTCTTTGACCGCAGTTTCCCAGTGACCAAGCCGCTGGATCAAAGCGACCTCGTTAAACTCAACTGGCGCGAGGTGCTGGGGGATTACCCTGCCGCTCCGCTGTTAGTCGAGATCGAAGGCACCGCTGCCAACGGACTCAAGCAGAAGGGCGTTGTGACGCAGTCGCTCGTGCAG
>JBDNIB010000180.1:0-17544 GCA_041688535.1 Prosthecobacter sp. | reverse complement strand
TGCGGAAAAAGCACACTGCTCAATCTGATTGCAGGCCTGGTTCGCACCCAATCCGGCAGCGTGCGGGTGCTGGGCACAGAACTCGGCAGCCTCAGCACAGCAGCGCTGGATCGGCATCGTGGCAGGCACTGCGGCATGGTGTTTCAGAGCTTCCAACTACTGGGCGCCTTTACCGCATTGGAGAACGTGCAGATCGGACTGCGGTTCGCCCGCCGTGGCGCAGCCGATGCGGCGCAAATGCTGGAGCGCGTGGGCTTGTCGCACCGCCTGCACACACGCGTGAACCGCCTCTCCGTTGGCGAAAGGCAGCGCGTGGCCATTGCGCGTGCGCTTGCTGGTAAACCGGAGCTTCTGCTCGCGGATGAGCCTACAGGATCACTCGATCCCAGGACCGGCAGACAAGTCTTCGATCTCATGGGTGATCTGGTCCGCGAGAGCGGCACTACTTTACTTATGGTGACGCACGACATCATGCTGGCGAAGGAACTGCCGCGTCAGTTTGACTGCGCCCACCTCATCCGTGGCGAGGAGGTGGCGGCATGAAGTCACTGAGTCCAGTCTTCAACAACAAGTCCGGGGACACGGCGGAACTCGCGCGTGTTACTCGTCACCACAGTCAAATCATGGTGCCGGGCGATAGCGGCGATCTTGAGGTCATTCGGGCCGATGATGCTGCCCTTCGATGCCAAATCATGCTTGATGCGCCCATACTCCCAGGCGGCAAAGTCATCAAATGGAAGGGAGAAATGAGGAAGGAACACCTCCCGCAGGGCTTCACGCCTTCGGTCTGGGTCTCCATAAATACGAGCTCCGTGCCAAAGCTCGCCTTTCACAATCGAACACAGAAAAATTTCTTCTGGACGTCGGGTGAAAATACGCTGCTCGATTCTTCCGCCTCGATCCTTGAGGTGTTGTATCCAGGTACAGGTGTCCAGAAGATAAGCCATCACCAGTCCTCCCGGATTTCTTCCACACCTTGGTCAGGGCGCACGAAGGGGGCGTCGCCCCAAAGTTCACGGATGCGTTCCCAATGCCTGACAGGCCAGCCGTTGGCATCGCGTTCTACTGGCTTCGGCTCAGTAACTTCCAATAGTTTTTCCACCTGCTGTTGCAGCGCAGCACTTTCTTCGGGTGGCAAATTCAGAAGCCGTAAGTCTAGTTTAAATGCAAGAGCACTCATGCCGATAGAATATGAGAAAATTGGCACGTTTGCAACCCATGAGAAAGGAGGCCGCGCATGACTCTACCGCGCATCGCCTGGCGATACCTGTGGTCACGTCCGCTGGTCACGCTGCTCACGCTTTCTAGCATCGCTTTTGGCGTGGCTTTGATCTCGGCGGTGCTCACACTGCGACGGGAGACGGAGCGCACGTTTCAGCGGGAGGCGGCGCTGTTTGATCTCGTCGTCGGTGCTAAGGGCAGTCCACTCCAGCTCACGCTTAGCAGCGTGTATCACCTCGACATGCCGACAGGGAATGTACCGTGGGCGTTGTATGAAAAGCTCAAAGAAAACCGCCGTGTGCAGACAGCCATCCCCATCGGCCTCGGCGACAATTTTCAGGGCTTCCGCATCGTCGGCACGGAGCGCACATTGTTTGATTTGAAGGAGGGCGGTCAGCCGTTCTTCCACTTCGCAGAAGGAAGGGAGTTTAAGAGTGATTTTGAAGTCGTGCTCGGTCATCAGGTCGCGCTGATCAGTGGATTGAAGGTGGGCGACGCCTTTGCCGGCACGCATGGCCTCATCTCCATGCCTGGCAGTGAAGTCCACGGCGAGTTTCCCTACCAAGTCAGCGGCATCTTAAAGGCCACCGGCACCGCGCAGGATCGTGCGATCTTCGGCACGCTGCGCAGCGTGTGGATCATCCATGACAAGGAGCACAAATTGCACGCCGCCATCCAGGGCACAGCAAGCCGTGCGGAGTCGCCGCTGGAAGTCACCGCCGTGCTCATCCAGCTCAAAGCACGCGGCCTGCGCCTGTGGGTGGCTGATGACATCCGCAACAATACGGAGGGCATGCCCGCCATCCCCATCAACGAAATCCTGCGCCTCTACCAAAACGTGCTGGAGCCGATGCAACAGACGCTGCTGGCGGTGGCCGCGCTGGTGGTCCTCGTCGCATGCTTCACCGTGCTCGTCACCCTGTATCAGGCGGCAGAGAGAAGGCGGCGCGACATCGCCATCATCCGCTGTCTCGGCGGTCAGCGTTGGGAAGTCGGCACGCTTGTGCTGCTGGAGGCCGTTTTTCTCACACTCTGCGGCGTGCTCAGCGGCTGGCTGCTCGGCCACGGCGCTTTGGCTTTAGCCGCTCCTATGATTCGCGATCACAGCGGCCTGCTCATCCAGGCCTGGAGCACTGAGCAGACAGAAATCCTCGCGCTGCTGACCGTCTTTGCCGCAGGAGCCGCAGCAGGCATCGTGCCTGCCATCACCAGCTACCGTCGCACGCCCACACAGGATTTGGAGGTCACCGCTTGAGCATGCCGAGGCCGCACAAAGCAGGCTGCATCGCCAGCATCAGCGCCATGACTTTGCTGGTGCTCGTGGTGCTGCTGCTGCCGCAGGCGGACATCCCTATCGCCACAGTGCATCAGGGTGGCCTCATCGTTCCTACGTTTGATTCACCACCGGTCAAAACAGCGCCGCGTGATGACAGCGATCCCCTTTTGATCGACTTCAAGCTGCTCGATGAAGCCCGCCAGCCGAACCCCCAGGCCATGCAGATCACCTATCCGCCCGCGCTCGATGCACTGGAGGGAAAGCGCGTCGCCATCGTCGGCTTCATGGCACCGTTTGAGAGCCTGGATGACATGAGCACCTGCATGATCCTCCCCAGCTATGTCGGCTGCTTTTTCTGTAAGCCTCCCAGCTTCACGCAGGTCATCTACGTGACCCAGCGTGACGCCGGCAAAGGCAAGCCGCCTTTCATCGAAGCACCGTCCCTCATCACCGGCACGCTGCACCTGCACCGCACTGGCAGCACACATCCTGCGCATGAAATGGAGTTCATCTATGCCATCGACGCCGCCATCGTCGTGCCATACGACGGCGCGAACGCCCCGACCCGCGCCCCCGGTCATTGGCAGAAAGAAAATCCCATCGCAGGCAATTTAGCAGCGCCCGCCAAGCTCGACGACATCAAGCCTGATGACCTCGTGCCCATCGTCGCCACCGTCCGTGATTTGGCGGTGAAAAAGCCCATCAAGTTCACCCCCTACCTCCCCACCGAACTCGAAAGCGCTGTGGAAGTGCGCACGAACGCACGGCGTCCACCCGGCGGCTGGAGCGTGCGTGAAAAGGCCTACACCGCGCTCGGCTTCATCCCACCTGGCCAAGACCTGCGCCAAACGCTGCGCGGACTCACGTTGCAGCGCACCATCGGCTATGTGAATGCGGCGGGAGATCACATCCGCTACCTCAAAGACCTCCAGCTCACTCAACCCGCCGCACGGCTGGAGATGGTGAAGCTCATCGCCGAAGCGCTCATTCGCCAAAACCTCGACCTCACCGCGTTGGAAGACGTGACGGAAGACGATGCCCGCCTCGCCGCCCGTGCCCTGCTGCATGGTGATCTCAGCCACACCGCACAGCGCTACTCCGCTCATGCACGGTTGTTCAAGGACCCGACGCCAGGAGCCGCTTTCACCTTCTTCGGCGGCTATCCTGCCGCCTGCACCGCGCTCCAGCAGCTTGAAATGTTGCCGTATCAAATGGGGCCGTTTTTCCTCGATCAAATCGCTACAGATCCAGCCGCTATCAATGCACTCTATGCCAAGCCACCGCGCACCACGGCGGAGGTCATCCACCTCGAATCCTATGTGCGCTCGGAGAGCTGGACACCACAGCCCATGCCAGTAAACTTTGCCGACACGCTGCGCGCCGAGCCACCACTCGCCACCGGCGTGCTGGGCGAGGCTGGACTGCTCGTCTGGCTCGCCAACGGCCAGGACATCGGCGACTTCATGTCTGAGGCCGAAGGCTGGCGCGGCGACCGTTACGCCTATTGGAACGACGGCACACTCTTGATTCAAACGCAGTGGCTTGATGAAGACGAGGCCGCCGAGTTCTTCGAGACCGCCAGCACCCGCAAAGACTTCGAGGCCCTACACGGCAAGTCTGCCGACACCGTCTTTCTGCTCACCGGCCCGGGGCAAGGCCGCGCCGAACTCAAAGCCCGTCTCAAACCATGAAAAGAACACTCCTCATTTTCTCTATCTTCATCCGTCTTGCCTTCGCTCAAGAGCACAAACTGCCTACCGAATCCAAAGACGCTACAACCGCCTACCCAGCCGCAGCCGCACACACCGAGGCCATTTTGGCCGATTGGGATTTCCTCAACAAAACCGATGTCGTCGTCAGTGATGGCAAAAAAGACGCCGCTATCAAGTATCCGCCTCAAATCAAGGCACTAGACGGCAAACGCGTCGCCATCGTCGGCTTCATGGCCCCGTTTGAAGAACTGGATGACATGAGCACCTGCATGATCCTACCCGCCTCTGTCGGCTGTTATTATTGCAGCCCGCCCGCAGTCACCCAGGTGGCACTCATCCAGCAAAAAGCGGCCGAGAAAGACAAGCGCCCCTTTATCAACGAAGCCGTCATCGTCACCGGCACCCTGCGCCTCTTCACTTATGAAAGCCAGCATCCCGCGCATCAGGCCGACTTCATGTATGCCATTGATGATGCCACGGTCGAGGTTTTCACCGGCAAAAACAAGCCCCGCCGCGCCGCCGCCCACCTGCCGCCTGATCCGCGCAAACAGCCAAAGATTTACTGAACCATGACTACCACCTCATTCGCTCCGCGTCTCACCATCGAACAAGTCGAGGAAGGCCACGATCTCGCGCCGAAATTCGATGCTAGCGGCATCCTCCCTGCTGTCACCACCGACCACAGCACGGGAGAGTTGCTCATGCTCGGCTACATGAATGCCGAGGCGCTACAAAAGACCATCGACACCGGCGAGGCGCATTATTTCAGCCGCAGTCGTCAGGTGCTCTGGCACAAGGGAGCCACCAGCGGCTTCGTGCAAAAAGTGCGCGAGCTGCGCATCGACGACGACCAAGACTGCGTCTGGCTCCGCGTCGAAACAATCGGCGGCGCAAACTGCCACGTCGGCTACCGCTCCTGCTTCTACCGTGCCATTCCAGTCGGCAGCGACTATCGCGGCGCCGAAGGTGCGCTGGTTTGGAAAGAGGAAACAAAAGTCTTCGATCCACAAGCTGTGTATGGCGACGCGCCGAACCCGACCAAGCTATGAGCCGTATCCCACTCATCCTCATCGGCGGCTTTCTCGGCGCGGGGAAGACGACTTATCTCCGCGCCCTCATGGAGGAGCTGAAGGAGCGTAAAGTCGGCTTCAGCGTCGTCGTCAACGACTTTGAAAACGCCGAGATCGACGCCGCCCGCCTGCGCTCGCTCAATGTCGAGGTAAAGGCCATCAACGGCTCCTGTGTCTGCTGCTCGTCGCTCAATGAATTCATGCAAACACTCGGCAGCATCGACGTGCCACGCGGCGGCGTCCTGCTCGTGGAGGCAAATGGCGCGTCTGATCTCATCTCCCTCATCGCCGCCATCACTGTGCGCCATGAGTGCCGCCGCTTCACCTCCCCGATCCAGGTCACGATGATCGACGCGATGCGCTGGCAAAAACGCGGTAAACACAACGCGCTCGAACGTGAACAAATACAGACCAGCACGCATTGGTATATCACGCACACGTATGGCATCGGAGCCACGCGCCTGAACAACATCCGCACTAAAATTCGCGAACTCACGCCGCGTGGTATGGAAACAAGCCTCGACGGCTTTGCAGACTTTTTGCGGCTCACCGCCGCCACCACGCGCTTCGCCGAAGACACGCCACGCAAGACTGATTTCTTTGACGTGGAGTCTCACGCATCTCCGCACCACCATCATCACGATGATGAGCGCGCATTCACCTCCATGCGGGTTGAAATTCCCTTCGTCGTTCACCGCAACGACCTAGAGCGCATTCTGCAATCTCTGCCAGACAGCGTCGTGCGTGTGAAAGGTATCTGCCGCTTCGCCGACATGCCGCAGATCCCCTTCACCTTTCAACATGTGCGTCCCGAGGCGGAGACGTGGTTCCTGCCGATGCTGGGCACCCTCGGCATCATCCCCAACGGCGTCGTCATCGGCGTCGGTATGTCTACCGCCACCATCAGCGCCCAATTTGAAGCCATGCCCACGGCGGAACTGCGCCACGAACTCAAAGTAGCACCATGAAGGTAAACCACCACTCCGTCGTCCTCGCTGGACTCGAATCCACGGGCAAATCCGCGCTCTTTCGCGGCCTTACCGGGCAGGCCACAGGCGATGAAGCCAACTTCCGGGGCAGCACGGTGTCCTGTCGCAAATGCCGACTGCACGAATGCCAGTGTGACCTCATCGACACTCCCGGCATCCGCGTCAGTGGGGATGCCGAGACGACGCGCACAGCTCTTAAAGCCACGCATGAGGCGGATGTCGTGCTCATGGTCGCCCGTGGCACCCATGCCGTGAGCGAGGTGGAGACGCTGCTGCGTGAACTCGATCTCCAACAAAAGAAGAGTGCCCTCGCCATCACCTTTCAGGATAAAGCCCCTGCGCAGATCGAAAGCCTAGCGCAGATTTATCGTGAGCGACTCGGCATCCCCGTCGTCATCGTCAATGCCCGCACGCTGGATGCCGCCGCACGCAGCGCCGTCTTGAGTGCGATCAGCGGTGCTAAAGCCATGCACCCAGCCAGTCGCAGCCAGATTAGCAGCGTCATTCCCATCATCCAACCCCAGAGCACTTGGTTTGAGCATCGCCTCTTTGGTCCCATCCTCGCCAGCCTCAGCATGGCGCTGATGTTTGGTCTGCCTGTTTATGCGGCTTATGTCTTTGCTGCGTGGGCACAGCCGTTTGTGGATCAAGTCGCCATCACGCCGCTGAAAGCAGCGCTCGATTGGATGCCTGTGCTGCCGAAATCCTTGCTGATCGGCGGCTACGGCGTGATCACTCTGGGCTGGTATTCCTTTCTCTGGGCGTTTCCCGTGGTGCTGCTCATCAGCGTAAGTGTGGCACTGACTGAAGAGACGGGTTTGAAGGATCGCATCACCGCCGCCCTCGATCCCTGGATGCGCCGCATAGGCATGAGCGGACGGGATTTGATCCCCGTGCTCACAGGCTTCGGCTGCAATGTGGTGGCGGTTTTCCAGTCGCGCTCCTGCTCATCCTGCTCGCGCAAAAGCTGCGTGTCACTGATCGGCTTTGGCAGCGCGTGCAGCTACCAGATCGGAGCAAGTCTGAGCTTATTCGGGGCAGCGGGTCACCCCGGCCTGTTCATTCCTTATCTCGGAGCGCTGTGCGTCATCGGGGCGCTGCACACGCGTCTCTGGCATGGCAAGTTGCCACTGGAAGGCGTGCAGCCGCTGCATGAGCGCGCCTTTTTGCAAGCACCCTCCGCACACGCGGTCGGGTGGCGGGTGAAGGCTGCGTTGAAGCAGTTTTTGCTGCAAGCCATGCCCATCTTCCTGCTCATCTGTTTGGCAGCGGCATTGTTGGAGTATGCAGGTGTCATCGCCTGGATGAGCGGTGTGATCGCGCCTGCGCTCGGTTTGGTTCATCTGCCTGGAGACGTGGCACCTGGCCTGCTTTTCTCCATTCTGCGGAAGGACGGCCTGCTGGCTCTCAACAGCGGCGATGGTGCACTCATCGGCGCCCTCTCCGCCGGGCAGGTCTTCCTGCTGGTGTGGCTGGCCTCCACCTTCACCGCCTGCCTCGTTACGCTATGGACGGTGGGCAAAGAACTTGGCTGGAAGCACGCGCTCAACTTGGCCAGCCGACAAGCGGTCACCTCGCTGGCTTCAGCCTTTTTAATTTCACGCTTTCTTTAGCCCGTGAGCACCCCGAAGATTCCCATCACCATCCTCTCCGGCTTCCTCGGCTCAGGAAAAACCACGCTGCTGCGCAAGCTAGTGCACGAGGTCAAAGACTTGCGCCTCGGCGTGATCGTCAATGACATGAGCGATCTAGAAGTGGATGGCGACTTGGTGCGCGATCCTGAAGTATTCAATGAAAAGCGCGGCAACTTCCGCAGCATTTACGCTGGGAGCATCAGTGGCACGCGGAGGAGTGCTTTTGCCGAGGCGCTGGACGACTGGAGCGGACGCACGGATCTGGATCACATCGTCGTCGAAACCTCAGGCAGCACGCACCCGTGGCCGCTGATTCAGGAAATCTGCGCACGGCCTGGATACAGCCTGGACACCTTCGTGGCGCTCATTGATGCCAAGTCACTGATCCAGGATTATGACAGTGGCCGCCAGATTTGCGACCATGCCCAGCCACAGGCTCCCTTGATGGCGGCACAGATCGCTCTGGCGAATGTCATCCTGATCACCAAGGCAGAAAAACTTGCTCCTAAAGCCATCAGCGAGATCGCGCAGCACCTCACCAAGCTGAATCCCTCTGCGGCGCTTTACACCACCAGCTATGGCAATATCAAGCCCTCCCTGCTGCTCGGCACAGGTCGCTTTGACGCTGCTGTAGCGCAAACTCTAGCCGAGACCTGGTGTAGCAAAGAGCCAGACGACTCATTCAGCACCGATCTCGGCAGCACGGTCATTCATGATCCGCGTCCTCTGCACCCCCGCAGGCTGCATACTCTATTCAATGAGCGCCTCGGAGTCGGCATCCACCGTAGCAAAGGCTTCATCTGGATGCCCTCACGAGATCGTGATGTCCTGCTGTGGAATCAGGCCGCCGGCAGCATCGAAATGGAACTCATGGCTTACTGGAAGGCAGCGCTGGTAAGCAATCCCGATGGCAAACTTCTGCCAGAGGAGATCACCATGCTGCAAGCCATGCTCAAAGAGACGCATCCACTCTTTGGAGATCGCGCCTGCGAACTCACCATCATCGGCACCGCACACGACCGCCTGATCTTTACCCAGGAGCTGGAGTCATGCTTCTGCACGCCGGAGGAGATCACGCAATGGAAGCAAGGCCGTCCCTTTGATGACCCTTGGCCCAAGACTCTGCTCTCCGTCTGAAACGCA
Source organism: Prosthecobacter sp. (assembly GCA_041688535.1). GTDB lineage: Bacteria > Verrucomicrobiota > Verrucomicrobiia > Verrucomicrobiales > Verrucomicrobiaceae > Prosthecobacter. The sequence continues at coordinate 8,499 of JBDNIB010000180.1, read as the reverse complement.
TCCATTCACCTCAATCCCACCCTCATCCATTCCATGAACGTCACACCATCCAAACTCCCCGTCACCGTCCTCTCAGGCTTCCTCGGCGCTGGTAAAACCACGCTGCTCAATCACATCCTGCGCAATCGCGAAGGCAAAAAAGTCGCCGTCATCGTCAATGACATGAGCGAGGTGAATGTGGACGCGCAACTCGTCAAAGCAGGCGATGCACAGCTCTCCCGCACGGAGGAAAAAATGGTGGAGATGAGCAACGGCTGCATCTGCTGCACGCTGCGCGAAGATTTGCTCCTGGAAGTCTCCAAAATGGCGCGTGAGGGCCGCTTTGATCACCTCATCATCGAATCCACCGGCGTCTCTGAACCCATGCCCGTGGCGGAGACCTTCACCTTTACGGATGAAGCAGGCCACTCGCTCTCCGACATCGCCCAGCTCGATACGATGGTCACCGTCGTGGATGCGCGAAACTTTCTCAACGACTACTACAGCACCGATGAATTGCAGGATCGCAAACAAGCGGTGAGCGAAGAAGATGGACGCACACTGGTGGATCTGCTCACCGATCAGATCGAGTTTGCCAACGTCATTCTCATCAACAAGACCGACGCCGTTAATGCTGAAGAACTCGAAGACATTCACTCCATCATTCAGGCGCTGAATCCGAAAGCGAAGGTCCATGAAACGCTCAACTCCCAAGTGCCTCTCACAGCAGTGATGGGCACAGGCCTCTATGAACTCAGCGAGGCAGAGCAGAGTGAAGGCTGGCTGGACTCCCTGCAAGGCCACACGCCGGAGACAGAGGAATATGGCATCAGCAGCTTCGTCTTCCGCTCGCACAAGCCACTGCACCCAGAGCGCTTCTCAGCGTTCACGCATGGCACCTGGCCTGGCGTGATCCGGGCCAAAGGCATGTTCTGGCTGGCCACGCGCATGGAGCTGGCAGGATTCCTGAGTCAAGCGGGCGTCATGCGCTCCACCAAGGCCATGGGCTTCTTCTGGAGTGCCGTCGCGGAGGCCGAATGGCCGCAGGACGCAGAATCGCTCGCCGAGATCAAACAAAACAGCCGCGAGCCCTATGGCGACCGCAGGAGCGAGATCGTCGTCATCGGACGGGAGATGGATCGCGCTGCCCTGCTGGCTGAGTTTGAAGCCTGTCTGCTGACGGATGAGGAGATGGCCGGCGGCCCTACGGTCTGGGCCACATTCAGTGATCCCTTCCCTGCTTGGATCCCCAACGAGCCACAGCACGATCATGCACACTGAAATCAATGTGCTCATCATCGGCGCTGGGCCAGCGGGCATCGGCTGCGCTGCGGCTTTGAAGCGCTGCGGCATCGAGAATGTGCTCATTCTCGACAAAAGTGGCGTCGGCGCGTCCTTTGAAGCTTGGCCGAAGCAGATGAAACTGCTCACGCCCTCGTTTCACAGTAATCCCTTCGGCGCGGTGGACTTGAATGCCATCACGCCGAACACCTCCCCTGCGGACTACCTGCACACTCAGCATCCCACCGGTGCAGAATATGCCCGTTATCTGAAAGCGGTGTCACTCTACTACGAACTGCGCTTTCTCCATGCCGAGGCACGCAAGATCAAGCGCACCGGAGACGGCTTCACGGTCGAAACCAGCCAAGGCATCCTGAAGCCACGTTTCATCATCTGGGCGGCAGGAGAGTTCGGTCATCCCGATCAACGTGGGATCATCGGAGCCGACCTTTGCCTGCATAACTCCAAGGTTCGTGATTGGTCAGAGCTGAAGGGCAAAAAGTTCACCGTCATCGGCGGCTATGAGAGCGGTATTGATGCAGCCATCCAGCTCGCCTGGCTGGGCAAAGAAGTGCACCTGCTCTCCCGTGGCGAACCCTGGGGAGAGACGTCACCCGATCCCAGCCGTGCACTATCTCCACGCACCCGCGACCGCCTCAAACGCTGCCTCTGTGATGCCCCTGGCAGACTGCATTTCTACAAGAACGCCGACATCGTGGACGTGAGCAAAGTCCGCGGCGGCTATGAGCTGACCGATGTGGATGGCACGCCCTTTCTCAGCCCCACGCAGCCCATCCTCGCCACCGGCTTCCGCAGCAGCCTTGAGATCATCAGCCAGCACTTTGCATGGCGTGGCGACCACGCGATCCTTGATGAAGCCACGGATGAATCCACCACCACGGACGGCCTTTTCTACTCCGGCCCCTCGCTGGTGCATCGCGAGGCCATGTTCTGCTTCATCTACAAGTTCCGCTCCCGCTTCGGCATCATCGCCCGCACCATCGCCGAGCGCATGGGCAAGGAATGGCAAGAACCCCTCAAGCTCTGGCGTGAGCGCGGCTTCATGATCGAAGACCTCGCCTGCTGCACGGACTGCAAGTGCGCCGTGGACTCTGAAGAAGAAAACAACCCTGAAGTCACCGACTATGCCCACGCCTAAACCCATCCAGCAGCGTGGCCTGCTCAATGACCTGCATCGCGGCCTCAGCCAGCAGATGTTTTTCTGGGGCCGCGACGTCATGAGCAGCGGAAACTTGCTGATCCAGCATGGCTTTCAGCGTCTGCCCTCGCCAGGGCACCAAGGCACAAGCTGCTACCGTAAAAGCTGGCATGAGGGCGTGATCGAGCTGCATGGACACTGCGCAGGCTGGTATCCCGATGCCCCGTGCGGCATTCCCGGCTTCATGTTTGTGCGCACTCGACGCAGCAGCTACGCCCATCACCAAAATACACCTGTCATCCCCGGCTACTACCACACCCATCAGAGTCAAGTCAGCCTCGAAACCCAGATGCACGCGGGTAGAAACTTCAGCACCTGGCTCGCTGAATACGAGACTTGGATCATCAGGCAAATGGGCCTCGAATATCGTGAACAATGCTTCGCCATGTTTTGCAAACTCCCCACCTCGAAACCCTGGCTGCCCCCGCAGCTAGCCCTGCACTGGTGGCAAAGCCTCGCCACCAATGATGCCCGCCTCGGCCGTGCCAAACACTTCAGCATCTAGCCGTCTTCATGATCACCGACGCGCGTGAAAAAATCTGCAAGCGTGAGAGCGGAGAGCCGCTGCGATTCACCTTCAGGTAAATAATTAACGCAATTAAGTTGCGATTGAATCCGCTTGCCGTATATGGCTTTCCATTATTCAACAGACTCAAGAAGTGACCCCTGCGCTTGAAAACTCTCCATGATAACTCCCCAAACTCGGAATCTGCGCTTCCCCGCTTCGCTCTCACCGTGGAGCGCGCGGATGGATCGATCCGTGAGGTGCCGGAAGGCGAGTTCCGTTCGGGTGCAGGCCGGTTGTTGTTCGTTCGTCACGGCAGCCGCTTCGAGATTCGCTGCCCGCGCAGCAAGGAACTTTTCCTCATTCATTTCAGCCAGGAGCCGTCCGCTGGGACGAGCTGAGGCGCAGACTTTCCAGCGGTGATTCTCACCGTTTGAAAAAAATCGAGGCCGGAGGTCGCAGAACCCGGAGCCCTTCAAAAGACAACCAAACCAAACCAAAACACAAATAACATGAAGGTATCCAATAGTCTCGCGATGCGCCAAGCGCGGCGTTTCAATCAGCAAGGCCTGACGCTCATCGAGCTGCTGGTCGTGCTGATGATCCTGATTGCCCTAGCCGGTATTCTTATCCCGCAGTTGCCAAACATGCTCCTCCGCGCCCACGCAGCGTCGGGTGCGACTAGCATCAAGGAAACCAACAAGGCCATCCAGCACTTCGAGCAGCTCTACTTCAAGACGCCGAGCGGCTTTGACAACCTCGCGACGACTGCGGCTGTCCTGCCGGATTACCTCCCGACGGACGGTGGCGGCGTAGCGGGCGGTTCCATCACCGCAGGTGCGCTGAATGCAGGCGAGATAGCTGCTCTGGTGGCAGCAGGTATCACTGAAGTGGCTCAGCTTCAGCCAACGACCGTATTGCTTGCGGGTGAAAGCCCGACGTTCAATCCCTACGACGCTGGCAGCATCGCCACGCCTGGATACGCGGCCATCGCGGCAGAAGCAGTTGTGGAGACACTGGTGCGTTCCGACATCGGAGTTGGTGACCGTTACGTCATCTTCGGCATCGGCAACCGCTCTGAAATGCTCGGCAAGAGCATGAGCGATGCTGGGTCTGACTTCATTGACGGTGCGACCGGCAATGCGGGTGATTCCTATCGCCGGTTCGGCGCGATCTACAAGATCGCCAACGACACGGTCGCGCTGGATACAGCCGTCTTCGTCGGCACCGTGGCGATCCACGATGATGGCCTCGTGACCCCAGGCATGGAGTCTGCGGAGTTCTACAACGCCATTCAAGAGTAATGTCTGAATGGGTCTGACGGCGTGGAGTGCATGAGAACTGCATGCATTCTTGGCCGGGCTTTAATTAAGCACCGCAGCCCCTCTTCGGTTCGCCGGGGAGGGGTTTACGGTTTCACCACCTATCAACCTCATGGCTGCATGCTCTCGCCGTCGCTTCTCCGTTCTCTGCGCGGGGTTGACGCTCATTGAACTTCTCGTCGTCCTGTCCGTGCTCATCGCGCTGGCGGTCGTCGTCGTACCCATGCTTTCCGATTTGCGCCTCGGACGTGACGGCTGGCGCAAGACACCGCAGCAGATCGCGACGGAGCAAACGCTGCTGCAAGTGCGCACGGCGATCCTTGGCGGGGCGGGTCAGAAAGGACTGTGGACTGACTTCGCACAACGAGAAACCGAACTGCCGCAAACCATCGCGGAGCTATTTGTGCCGCGTTCTGGTTGGCCAAACTTTGATCCGAACACACGCCTCGGCTGGCGCGGGCCTTACCTGCAAAGCAGCGGCGCGCGCTATGACGCGAACGATGCGTATGGCACCACGAACGACCCTGCTGTGCTCGATGGCTGGGGACGACCCATCGTCATTCAATTGCTTGATGCGGAGCACATTCGCGTGGTCTCCAAAGGCGAGGACGGCGTGCTCGACACCCCGCCCGCTGTGAACATGCCCACCCTCGCCACCTGTGGAGATGACGTGCTTCTTTTCCTCCGCGTGGCGGACACTCGCTCATGAAAATTCACCGCCCACGCCTCAATCAACGCGGCCTCACCCTGCTGGAACTGCTGGTGGTGCTGACCATCCTCATCGTGCTCTCCACCGTGGCGATCACCAGCACCAGCGGTGTGGCGGACCAGTCGCGTTATGAGGCAACGCAGCGCACGCTGGAGAATCTCAGCGAGGCGGTGCTCGGCCCTGCAAATCTGCGGGATACCGATGGCACGCTGCTTGCCACCGGCTTCGTCGCGGACATGGGGCGCCTGCCGCTGGCGACATCCGAGGCGGTGACCGGCGGCAATGTCTTCACCCTGGCAGAACTTTGGCAAAACGTGAACAGCATGGCAGCTCATGCGGTGCGGCCCGCGACTGCGGCTAATGTGGATGATGATCCTGAGGCGGACGCAGAGGTGTATCTCGCCACGGGTTGGCGCGGACCTTACCTGCGCCTATCACCGGGAAACGCGGTGTTGCGAGATGGCTGGGCGGCGGAGCTAGTCACGCCTGATGGTGTCGTCACTGGTTATCCCAATGCCTTACTCCGCACTCAGGCAGGAGCAGACATCACCGCGACGACGCAGCAGATCGGCCAAGTGCATTCCTTCGGTGCCAATGCCGCTGTGAACATTGCGGACACCGGCTATGACCGTGACCTGTCAGCCACGTTCTCCACGGCGCAAACCACCGCTACGATGGCTGTGACCATCGAAGTGCGGAATGCCGACGGCACGCCTGCGACTGCGGTGCCTGCGGACCAAATCATCGTCCGACTCTTCGCGCCTGATCCTGCCACGGGCCTGCTCACCGTGACTCGTGAAGAAGCCGCCTTCACCGCCAGCAACCTCACCTTCAACTTCACCACGACACCCGGTCCACGCGTGCTGCGCGCCTACTACGACACGGCCAACGACGGCAGCATCCAGCGCGCTTCCATCATCGTGCCCGTCACGTTGCGCTCAGGTGGCAACTCACGCTTGATACCTCTCATCGTCCCATGAGCCGCACGATCCTGCTTGTCACTCCCACCCTCGTCGCACGCGGCGACTTCGATGCGCGTGGAGCGCTACAGGCGGCTGCCCACGCCGCGCCGCCTGCTCAGGTCAATGATGCGGCTTCACTCACGCTGGCGGCGCTGGCTTTAGTCAAAACCGCACCGCGTCGTGTCTGGGTGCTGACGACTTCCGCCGTGACCGCCGTGCTGGAGACAGCAGCGGGCCGCTTGCAGGGATTGAGCGAAAGCGAGCTGTCCTCCGCGCTCGCCTTTGAAGCCGAGGCCATGACCGGGCTGCCTGCGATGTCCAGCCAGAGCGCAGGACGACGCATGGCCGCAGAGTCGGGCACCGAAGCATGGTGGGTCACGCAAATCTCGAATCGAGTGCGCGGTGAAATCGAAGCCGAGGTGGTGCGGCGCGGCGCGCGACTGGAAGGCATCGCGCATCCCGGTGGGCTAGCTTCACGACTGAGTTCCGCAGTAGAGTCGTTCGAGCTGTGGCACGATCTGCTCTTTATCCAACGGCAGGATGCCACCTTGGACATTCTGTCCGTGGATGAAACCTCATCGCTTGCGGCGGTGATGTCGCGCTTTCCAGCCAAAGGAGGTGCCCGCATGATGCTGACGGCCAAACCTCTGATGGCTGTCACAGACGTTGAAGTGCTCAGCCTGCATGATGCCGAGACACTGCGGCCATGGTTCGTAGCGTGGCATGAAATACTGAGTGCCGCCACCATTGCCGTGCCGGTGCTGGTGCCGCCCGCGCAGCCGATGAGCGCGGTTCGCCGTGTGTGGCTGTCAGCCGCCACAGCGGCTATCGCCCTGACCTTGTGCGCGGCGCATTGGTGGCTGACGGAGCGGCAATTGCAGCAGGCACAGACAGAGGTGAAGACCCTGACGGCTCAGTCGAAGCAACGCGAGGAACTGCAAAAGACCTCCACCGAATTGAACAAGGTGCGCACGGAATTGGATGCCTCCCGCCGCCTGCAAGCCCAGGCGTTGCAAGGCTTCGGCGCGCTGCTCTCAGCCGTGGCAGAGTTGCGACCCGCAGGCCTGCTGGTGCGGGCATTGAAGGAGCCTGCAAACACCACCAACAGCACACGCTACACAGGCATGGAGGCGACGGTCTTCGGCCTCTGCACGCATGAAAAACTCGCCGCTGAGTTCTCGCGTGTGCTCGGCACACGTCTCACGCCGCTTGGCTGGAGTGTGCGGCCCGCACGCACGACCGCGCGACTCGCAGGCGGCACCCCCGTGTGGGACTTTGAGATTCCACTGCGGCTCGATGGCAGCGCCACCAACCCGCAAACCGCTAGCAAGCCATGAAAGCAAAAGCCAAGCCCAAGCTCACCGCTCGTGACCGCATTCTGCTCCTGGTGCTGCCGGGCGCGTTCGTGCTGATGTTCTATTCCGTGTTCGTGAACAGCAGCCACATCAGCGGGCTGACGAAGGACAACCAGCAGCTCGAAAAACTGCGTGGTTCAGGCGGCACCATGCCCATGAGCGCGGCCATGCTCGCCGGAGAAGTGCGGCGCATGAAGACCTCGCTGGCCGAGGTGCAGCGGCAGCTCGCGGCCTTTTCCGATGGCGGCAGCGATGCCATGCAGCGTTCGGAGTCTGTGGTGATGGTCGGCACGCTGCTGCGGAAGCATGGAATGGTTGTCATCGAAGAAGGGCCGTCGTCAAAATCAGCCAGCCCCACGAGTCGCACCACGGCAAAAGCCGCGCAGCAAGCCGCCGTCGCGAATGCCGACAGCGTGTGGCAGGTGCGTTTCCTCGGCACCTGGAGTGGTGTGCAGGCAGCCTTGGAAGCGTTGCCCAGTTTTGAAGACTCGGCCTGCCTGCCGCTGAGCCTCAGCATGGCCCAACCGCTAACCCCAAGCCCTGTGCGCGAGTGGACCCTGCGCCTGCGACTGTGATGCCATGATGAAGGACGATCCAGGCCACCTTTCTCTCCGGCTTCACCGGCAGTGGCAAGACCACCCTGCCGCAGCAACTCCTGCGCGCTTCATGGACCACGACCAGCACATGCTCAGCAGGCTGACTGCTGCGCAAGCGCAGCGCTGGCTGTGGGCCTTTGCTGAGAGCGGCCCCACCGCACGTCGGGCCAAAGAGATGTTCCCCAAACGTCTCCACCCGGCATCACCGCTTCATGAATCGTCAGCCCTGAGTCGCTGATTTCATTTTCTTCTCCGCATGACAACCCAAGAGCACATCACCCAGACAGAAAGCACCAGCAACGTGGCTGGGGCAATCCTGTGTGAACTTCAGGCACGGGGCTTCAGGCGCACCGCCGCGCTAGGCAATCTGATCCGGGAAATGGTCGCTCATGCTGCGCCCGCCACCCTTACTTATTGGGCAAGCCTCCCGACTCTGCGTGAGCTGAATCCTGTCACGATCTACCGCCTGATGATGAGACTGGAGCAGGCAGGCATGGTGCGCCGTTTGCATCTTGGAGAGCGGGCACAGTGCTTTCAGCTCATCCAGCCAGGTCCTCAGCCTGATTATCTG
>JBDNIB010000179.1:0-5460 GCA_041688535.1 Prosthecobacter sp. | reverse complement strand
CATCATCGCGCGTTCGCTGGCGATCCCTGCTGTGGTCAAGCTGCATGGCATTTGTGATGATCTGCACAGTGGGGACGCGGTGCTGCTGGATGGTGAGGACGGGCTGCTGATCCTGAACCCGACGGCTGAGACGCTGGCACGTTATCGGAAGCGCGAGGAGCAGGCGGAGCGCCGCGAGGATGTGTTTCAAGTGCAGCGCCATGAGCCGGCGACGACCCGCTGCGGGAGTTCGGTCTGCGTGGGGGCCAATGCGGAGTTTTTGGAGGAGATGCGCATCGTGCAGGACAGCGGTGCCGAGGAGATCGGGCTGTTCCGTACCGAGTTCCTGCACCTGGAAAATCCCGGTGCCACGGAGGACGAGTTGGCGGCGGCTTACACTCAGGTGGTGCGTGCGCTGGCGCCGAAACGCGTGGTGTTCCGCACGCTGGACCTCGGCGGTGACAAGATAGAAGCGCGTGAGGCCATGGAGCCGGAGCCGAATCCGTTTCTCGGCTGGCGCGGCATCCGGCTCTCGCTGGGTCGGTTGGATTTGTTCAAACGACAACTGCGGGCGCTGCTGCGTGCGGCGGGACATGGCCGCGTGGGCATCATGTTCCCGATGGTTTCCGGCGTGCAGGAGGTGCAGGAGGCGAAAGCCGTGCTCAAGGACTGTGCGGAGGAGCTGATCGCGGAGGGGATTGACGTGCCCGAGGAGGTGGAGGTGGGCGCGATGATCGAAATTCCCAGCGCGGCGCTCTCGGCGGACCTGATCGCGGCGGAGGTGGATTTCCTCAGTCTGGGGACGAATGACCTGACGCAGTACACGATTGCCGTGGACCGGCTGAATGATCGGGTGGCGGGCTTGTACCAGCCAACGCACCCGGCGGTGCTGCGCTTGATCGACATGTCGGTCAAAGCGTCGCGGGCTGCGGGTATCCGCGTCGGCATGTGCGGGGAGATGGCCGCAGATCTGCGGCTCACGCCGTTGATGATCGGCCTGGGTTTGAACGAGCTCAGCGTGGCGACAACGCAGATCGCCCGCGTGAAGCACGCGGTGCGGCGGCTGGCTGTGGCGGAGTGCGAGGAACTGGCACGCGTAGTCCAGACATGCGCCAGCCCGACCGAGATTCTGAATCTCAGCCGGGCTGTGGCAGAACGTTGCTATCCCGAATTGTTCGAGTAGCCCGAAGGTTTTGGGGTTAAGCGGCGAGTTTGGCGCGTGATTTGCGCACGGGTTTAGCGGGCTTGGGTGCCAGGGTGGGGCGGAAGGCATCGCCAAAGAGATACTGGCGGGCGCTGTCCACTTGGCCCATGACGCGGCGGTGCCATTTGGTGTATTCTTTGCCCAGACGTTCGTCGGCGTCGTTGTGCAGCAGGGCATTGTCGAGGTTCATGTGCTCCGTGCTCAGCTCGTTCTGGAAGGTGATTTCAGGAATGTGCAGCTCCACGGCTTCAAACATGTCCATCACCCGGGCAGCGTAGCTGGTGTCCCAGACCTTGTCGTCCTCGTCATAGCAGCTCGTGACGAGGTGGGCGATGAGGTACATCGCATTGTCGGAGAAGACTTCCGCCGCCTCAATGACGGAGTCGAAGCTCTCGCGGTCAGCCGTCACCGGCAGCACCACGGAGACGGCCACCCCGGCAGCATTCAGGATCTGATCCATCTCGCAGCCTTGATAGAACTTGTTGAAGAAGTCACCCAGACCGGTGCCCACATCCAAAATGGTCAGCGGGGAGGCATCAATGTGGGCGAGGAATTCTCTTGGCGTCAGCGAACTGGCGTCAAGAGCCGTGGAACCCGGCATGGCCGGGAATTCATCTTCCGTGAGGGAGAGAATCTGATGAGGGACACCATACTGCTGGAGGTAGCGGTTGAAGCAAAGAGCGAGAGTGCTCTTGCCGGTGCCAGGATAGTCGTTCTGGATGAGGATGAGTTTCTTCATAGTATTTTTGCAATTTGCATCCTCATTCTGCAAATTATGGTAAATATTGCAAGTGTAAATATCTCATATTTCCATAATTTCAATGATTCATGATGCTGTGAAGCGGTTGAATCCCAGCAAAATCAAGGCTTTGGCGGTCAAAGCGCCGATTTTCTCTTCGGCCGAAAAAAATCCAGCCAGACTTTGGTTGAGACGTGTTTCCCGCCTCTTGATACGTTTGAAATACCGCTGCCGAGACTGCAAACTCAGCCTCAAGCCGCCCTTGCGCAGAATGCAGAAGGCACTACTATCGGCGGCTCGCAGCACCTGCTACCCCGTGGTGTAATGGTAACACAGGAGATTTTGATTCTCTCGTTCAAGGTTCGAATCCTTGCGGGGTAACCACTCGGTCAATGAGGTGATGGCAGGCGCTCCCGCGCAACGCAGGCAGTTCAACGTGCCGCCGTGGCAGTTTCAGCTCCCATCAAGCTGTCGTCGGTGAGCGTTTTGAGAAAAGCCACCAGATCGGCTTTTTCCTGGACGCTGAGCTGGAGTCCGCCTTCGGGATGCTTGGCGAGGTTGGGATCGAGCGTGTCAGAGCGGCGTACGCCTTGGCTGTAGTGCTCAATGACCGCTTCCAGCGTGGTGAAACGCCCATCGTGCATGTAGGGCGCGGTGCGGGCGATGTTGCGCAGGCTGGGCACCTTGAACTTACCGCGATCCGCCGCGTTTTGTGTCACCGCCATTCGGCCGACATCATCAGCGGCGAGTTCGAGGCCATTGTTGGCAAAGCTCTGGCTGGTGAACAGCGTTCCCCCATGACAATGGAAGCAGTCCGCGCCGCGCAGACCACGTTGGGGATCAAACTCAGTCACAAAGAGCTGTAGCCCGCGCTTCTCGCTCTCCGTCAGTTCGGCCACCTTGCGTGCGGCACGATCAAAGCGGGAGTCTTGGGAGATCAGCGTGAGTAGGAACTGCTCCAGTGCCTTCGCAATGCGTTCCGCGTTGATTTCCGGTGTGCCAAAGGCGCGTTGGAATAATTCGGCGGAGTCCGCGCTGAGTTTCGCGATGACGTTCGGTAGTGTTTCGTGCATTTCATGCGCGTCTTGGATCGGCATCAGCACCTGCTCACGCAGCGTGGACGTACGGCCATCCCAGAAGAAGCCTTGCTGCCAGGCCAGATTGAACAGCGGCATGGCGTTGCGTTTTTCTGGCTGATTTTCCGCGCCCACACTGAAACGGCGTCCTTCAGCGAAGGCATGGGCTTGATCGTGGCAGGAGGCGCAGGACTGCGTGTTATTGATGGAAAGACGCGGGTCATGAAACAGCGCTCGTCCCAGCGCCACGCCTTCCTGCGTCAACGGATTGTCGGCGGGCAGTTGCACCTGCGGGAAACGCTGCGTGATCGCCGGCGTGAGCGCATGGGTGCCTGCGGGGAGCGGGGCGGGCGCTGTGGCAAACGCGGGTGTTTGATACACATCGTGGCTCACACTGCGCACACGGAAAGCGCGCTCGATGTTCGTCTTGAGGTTCGCCGCCAGCAGATCGCCCTCACGCGAATGCGTGGAGCTGCCGTCCTTGATGAAGTCGATCCCCGTCAGCACGCTCGGCAGGTCAAATTCTAGCGCCAGGGTCAGCGGCCGTCCGCCGCGAAAAGCCACCGGCAGCTCCACCGTCATCAACTGCGGCGCATTCGCGAGGTGAAACGAAAAGCCATCGTCCTTGCCGCCATGCGGAAAGCGCCCTTCGAGCGCCATGAAAATGTAACCACCCTGCCAGCCCCAATGCAGGCCGTTCACCAGCGGATTGAGCGCATGGTCCGGCGCGTAGCGGTGCGGGTCGCTCCGGTTCACCGCCTCATCCACCCCGATGCGAAAACGAATGGCGGTGTACTTGCCCTCAGGTGTTCCTGTTCCCGAAGCCGCCATCCGGCCGGAACCAGCGCTCAGATAGGCAAACCAGTCCTGCGACTCCAGCCAAGTGCCGTTCTCCTTCTGCAAGGCCAGCCCCGAGAGTAGAAAATCCAGCCGTGTCACCCGCGCCGCATGGCTGTCTGCCAGGGCCTGATTCAGCGCCATGGCCTGCCCCGCCGCAGTCGGCTGCACCTGGATTTGCAACCCCTGGGCATGCAGGGACGGCACGAGCAGCAAGAGCAGCGCCCCTAACGTCTTGCGCCAGGACATGAGTGTCCTTGGAAAGACCGATTTCATGGAAGGAGCCGCATCACAGGAGTCTTGGATTGCTAAGCGAGAAACTTCAGGTGCTCATTGCCGCACGACAAGTCAGGTAAATGTAAAAAAACTGCTTCTGGAGCACTAACCCGCATTTCCCTCACTCATAGGGTATTGTCAGACAGCGTGTGGTACGCCTTCCTGTAGCGCGGAATTCCGATTCCGCGTCGCTCCCTTCGCGGAATCGGAATTCCGCGCTACACCGCCGCATGTCAAAATCAGGAGTGTGAGAAATGCAGGTTTAGGCCAGCGCCTCCAGCACCGCGTCGAGATGCTTCTCCGGCTTCACCTTCTCCAAAATCGCCACGATCTTCCCATCCGGGCCGATGATGAAGGTGCTGCGCTCGGTGCCCATATATTTCCGGCCATACAGCATTTTTTCCACCCACACGCCATAGGCGTTCACGATGCGCTGGTCCGCATCGGCGATCAGCGGGAAGGGGAGCGTATATTTCTCGATGAACCGGGCATGCCGCTTGATCGAGTCCGTGCTGATGCCAAACACGAGCGCCTTTGCCGCGATGCGCTGCCAGCCGTCGCGCAACGCGCAGGCCTGCTTCGTGCAGCCCGGCGTATCGTCTTTCGGGTAAAAATACAGCACGACACTCTGCCCTTTGAGCTGGCTCAGCGTGACCGTATCCCCGTCGCCATAACTGCCGCCAATGACGGGCGCGGTGAAATCAGGTGCCTGGGTGTGGAGTGCCGGTTTGTTCATTCGCTTGAATGTGCCGTGTCAGGCCGTCTGGAATCCCAGCGCCTGCGCGATGGTCTGAGCGAAGGTGATGAACAGCCAGGCGTAAAATACCCAGGCGATGACGATGAGCAGGGCGATGAGGCCGATGAGGAGGAAGATGCCGGCATAGAAGCGCAGGGTGCTGCGCTTCACCTTGTCCTTGTTGCCGGCCTGCCAGGCGGTGAGCAGGGTCAGGTTGCGGGTGTTGGATTTGAAGAAGGCGGAGCCAGCGGCACCGAGGCCGGGGATGAGGCCGAGGATGAAATTGATACCCATGTTCAGCGCCATGCGCAGAAATACCGGGATGGAGATGCCGCTGCGCAGCGCATCGAGCAGGATGATGACGCCCGCGCCGGAGGCGATGGTGTCGCCGACACCGGGAATCAGGGCTAGGATGGGATCTAGGCCGAGCCTGAAGTTCGTGCCTGGAATGGGAATCAGCTCGTCGAGATACTTCGCCAGAATGCGCGCGGTGGCGCGGTCGGTCGGGTCTTTGCTGGACGCGAGCTTCGCGGCGATGGGATTGACCGAAGAGGGCAACACCTCGTCCACTTTGATCTCAGGGGCTGGGGGCATGGAGTGGATACTAGATGCT
>JBDNIB010000178.1:0-7506 GCA_041688535.1 Prosthecobacter sp. | reverse complement strand
GGCCGGCGGGGCTGTCTTTCTTGATGTTGCCAGCGGGGCTGATGTGGTCGGTGGTGACGCTGTCGCCAAAAATGCCGAGCGGACGCGCACCTTTGATTTCAACGATGTCGCCGGGCGTCATGCTGAAGTCGGCGAAGAACGGCGGATACTGGATGTAGGTCGATTCGCCGTCCCACTCGAAGACTTCGCCGATGCCGCCTTGGATCTCGTTCCACTTCGGATTTTGCGCGGCGAACTCGGTGTAGAGCTGGCGAAAGACGTCAGGCGAAAGCGCGGCGGCCATCGCGCCGCGCACTTCGGCGAGCGTGGGCCAGATGTCCTTCAAATAGACGCCGCTGCCAGCGACGAGTTCGTCCTGGCTCAAATCAATATCCACCGTGCCAGCGATGGCGTAGGCGACGACGAGCGGCGGGCTCATGAGGAAGTTCGCTTTGATGCTCTGATGCACGCGGGCTTCGAAGTTACGGTTCCCGGAGAGCACGCTGGCGGCGATGATGTCTGCACCCTTCACGACGTCTTCAATGCCGGGATCAAGCGGGCCGGAATTGCCGATGCAGGTGGTGCAGCCGTAGCCGACGGTTTGGAAGCCAAGTTTGTCGAGCTCGACCTGCAGGCCGGTCTTGGTGAGGTAATCGGTCACCACCCGGCTGCCGGGTGCGAGGCTGGTCTTCACCGCAGGCTTCACGGTGAGGCCCTTGGCGTTCGCTTTTTTCGCGAGCAGACCGGCGGCGAGCATGACGCTCGGGTTGCTGGTGTTGGTGCAACTGGTGATGGCGGCGATGAGCACGCTGCCGTCGCTGATGGTATCCTTGATGCCGTCTTTGGAATCGACGGTGACTTCATAAGAGGGGCGGTCAGAAATCACATCAACGCCAGCAGACGCTCCGTAGGCCTCCGTGCCGACGTTCGCCACCGCATTGCCGAGATGCTCGATCACCTGCGAAGCGGGAGTCTTGCCGAAACCGCCTGCTTTCACGTCGGCGACAAGCAGTTCGTTGAACTTGCTTTTCAAAGCAGGCACTTCGATGCGATCCTGCGGACGTTTCGGGCCGGAGACGCAGGGAACGACGGTGCCGAGATCCATTTCCATCTCGGTGGTGAACTCAATGGCGCCTTTCTCGGTCGGGATGCCCCACATGCCTTGGGCCTTGTAGTAGGCCTCGACGGTCTTGCACAGCTCCTCGCTGCGGCCCGTGCCGCGCAGGTAGGCGACGGTTTCTTCGTCCACGCCGAAGAAGCCCATCGTCGCGCCGTATTCGGGTGCCATGTTGGCGATGGTCGCACGGTCGGTCACTGGCAGGCTGACAGCGCCGGGGCCGTAGAATTCGACGAATTTACCGACGACGCCGAGCTTGCGCAGCTTTTGAGTGACTTCGAGCACGAGGGCGGTCGCGGTGACACCTTCTGTGAGAGCACCGCTGAGGTAAACGCCGACGACTTCCGGCACGAGGAAGGTCACGGGTTGGCCGAGCATACCCGCCTCTGCCTCAATACCACCCACGCCCCAACCAACGACGCCGAGGCCGTTGATCATCGTCGTGTGCGAGTCGGTGCCGACGAGCGAATCCGGGTAATACACGCCGTCCTTCTCCAGCACGCCCTTGGCGAGGTATTCGAGGTTCACCTGATGCACGATGCCGATGCCTGGAGGCACCACTTTGAAGGTGTTGAAGGCCTGCTCGCCCCATTTGAGGAACTGGTAGCGCTCTTTGTTGCGCTCAAACTCCAGCGCGAGGTTTTGATTGAGCGCATTCTGAGTTCCGGCGAAATCCACCTGCACGCTGTGATCCACCACGAGATCGACCGGCACGAGCGGCTCGACCATTTTCGGATTCGCGCCCAGTTCCTTCACTTTGGAGCGCATGGCGGCCAGATCGACGAGAAGCGGCACACCGGTGAAGTCCTGCAGCACGATGCGGGCGACGGTGAAGGGGATTTCATACTCGCCGGGGGCCTTCGCGTTCCAGTTGGCGAGGTTTTTGACATCGGCCTCAGTGACCTTCTTGCCGTCCAGATTGCGCAGCAGGGATTCCAGCACGATGCGGATCGAAACCGGCAGGCGGGAGACCTTGCCGATGCCAGCGGATTCGAGGGCGGGAAGAGAGAAAAACTTGCCGGTGGAGCCGGAACCAGTGGTGAAGGTCTGAGGGGAGTTCATTGAGAGGGGGAAGTGATACGCAATAGAGCACGAAAGGCACACATTTTTTGCGTTTCCTCACTTCTCGCCAGATCTGCCGACGGCACTGCTCAATGCAGCGCGTGCCAGGCCAAGGTGTGGTGCTCTACATCCTCCGCGTCGGTCTGCATGGCTGCGACCATGATGGTGGCCAGGCCAATAATCACGGCGACTGGGAAAATAAGGATCAGCAGCGGCAGCAGCATGATGAAGGCGAGCGGAGCAAGCACGAGGCCCAGTGCGATGGTCTCCCAACTGAATTTCTTCAGACCGAGGGCGACGGGCGGCGCACCCTGCTGACCGTTTTTGATGAAAACGTGCTCCTGCCGCAGCCAGACGAGCAACGGGCGGATGGCCTGGCGGAAGGGTCGGAGGAGCGTGGCTTGCAGGCGGCGGAACTGCCAGACGCGGTGGAGGTTGCGGGTTACAAAACGCGCTTCGGCGTCGTGGGCACTGGCGGCGGGCTGAAACGAGGCCGCCTGACCTATCGAGGTATCAGGGATCGTGTTCATGATGTCTTTAAAACGGTCTGAACACCTCGGTTCTACCTGAAATGCCTACTTCTCAGCCGATTTGGACAAAAATCGTCCCAGTGCAGATTGGATCACGCGCCCCGACTGTGCAGCGAGCATACCTGGCACGCCGCGCACAGATCACAACTGACGGCATGCGGGCTGGCCTGACACTTGGGGCAATGCACGCATAGCATGCAAAAGGGGCGTTGACTGCCTGCTACGCCCGTTGAGCAGGCGCTCCGCGTCGGAGTGCCTTTCAATGAGGTGCAGGCCCGGGACGTGAGCGCCTGCACGGCATCTAAAGTATTGGATTTCATGGCTAGAAAAGGGTGAAACACCCCATTTGTGGCCCAGTGTGGAAAAACGCGCTATTGGCAGACCTGCCAATATTTGCAGGGCCGACACGCCGACGTTGCGAACCCTCCCGGCCTGCGCAAAATCCGGCCATGTCGGTTACAACCCTAGAGGAAGACAGTCAGGCAAGTCTGAAGTGGCCCGGTGGTGCATTGCTGCTCGCGGGTTCCTGTGTCATGGGGCGCCGCTCTGACAATGATCTGCCGATCAACAATGTACAGGTGTCACGCCGCCATGCGCTGCTGGTGAAGCACCATGACGACTGGTGGTTGAATGACCTGGGCAGTCGTAACGGCGTCATGGTCAATGGCATACCCATCGGCAGTGCCCGCCGGATGCGCGATGGCGATGAGATACGCATCGCCAATCACCGCATGGTTTTTTGCAATGCCCAGCAGAGTCCTTTCCAGCATAGTTCGATTGTGGGCAAGATCACGCAGGTCGCCCCACAGGCGCTGGATGACTCCATGCTCCCGGCGGCGTGTGAACTCATTATCGCCAGCGTGAAGGGCGAGATTCTCGAAGGCGACAAAGCCGCGCACTGGTTTTTTGGCAAAACACTGAAACGCGGACCGGGAGCCACGCAATACCTGCTGCCACCGTCGGTGCGCCAGTGGCTGGAGCGTGTTGCTCAGGCGAATGGGAAAGGCACCGCGCCCTTGGAACTGCAAAACGAGAACCGCGTGTGTGGTCGTGTCGTTCTCCCGCTGCAAGGAGGGGCGCTGCTTCCTGCTCGTTCGCGAGGAGTCGGCCAAGATCGCCATAGAGCGCCTGCAAGGGCTGGGACTCGGCGGGCGCGAGGCTTCGGTGATGCATTGGGTCTGCGAAGGAAAAAAGAACCCCGAGATCGCCCAGATTCTGTTCGTGTCGGTCCACACCGTGAACCGTCACATGGAGCATATTTTCATCAAATTCGGCGTGGATAACCGGCAAAAGGCCATCAAGGCCGTGGCGGATCGCATGGGCGGGTGATCCAGGAGCGGGGCCGCCGTGGCCCCGCAGACGGGATCAAATCACTTCACCACTGGACGCAGTACCATATTGCGGTAGTCCACGTTCGTGTGGTCGCCTTGCAGGAAGATCGGGCCGGGCTTGAACTCGTCGCTGGTCAGAGCACCGCCAGTGCAGCCGAGCACGGGGGCGTTGTCGATGATCGTCGTGTCATTGAGGATGACGGTGAGATGGCGGTCCACCAGCGTGATGTCCAGCGTCTGCCATTCGCCGACCGGCTTCTCCGCGTTCACGCTCGGCGTGATGCGGCTGTAGAGCGCGCCCATGTGGTGCGAGTCCAGCGGCTTGCCGAAGCTCTCCATCACCTGCACCTCGTAAATGCCGCGCAGGTAGATGCCGCTGTTGCTGCCTTCCAGGGTGCGCACTTCGGTCTTCAGATTGAAATCTGCAAACTCCGCGTCGGTGCGCAGATTGCCGAAATGCTTGCCCTTCTCCTTCACCACGCGGTTTTGCAACGCGCCATCCACCACGCTCCAGCCGTTGTCCGCTTCCTTCACTAAGCGCCAGCCGGTGAGATCCTTGCCATTCAAGAGCTGGACCGGCTCGCCAAATTTTACCTTCGCGAGGTCGGGTGCGGCAGGCAGGTCGGCGATGCGCTGGCCGGTGAACTCCGCTGGTTCGCCCATGGCCTTCCCCTCGGCGTTTTTCTTCGCCGTGGTCAGCTTCAAAGTGGTGCCTTCGGTCTTGGCGGTGATCGTTTCGATCGCCGCCAGCTTGCCTTCCTTGTTTTTCTGCTCACGTGTCACGATCAACGTGTCGCCATCGAGCTGCGTGCTCGAAGTCGGCACCACGCTGCCACCGCCCCAGAGCACGCTGGAGCTGAGCGCACCGTCTTTCTCTTCAACGCCGAGCCAGCCTGCGCCACCGCCAGGGATCGTCAGCGCCCAGCGGCCGCTGAAGGGATTGTCAGCGGCATGCAAAACAGCGCCGAGACTGAACACGGCGGCGGCGGAGAGGATTCGAATCGAGGAGAGCATAAGCGGGCAGGTTGGTGGGTGAGTTGGGTGTGGTGAAACGGGTTTACTTGCGCTGATCCTTCACGCAGTCGGGATCAGTCGGCGTCGGCGTGCCCACTTGATCCGCTGGATGCGTATAGAGATACCGCCAGACCGGCTCGTGAATCAGTTTGCCGTCTGCGCCCTTCACCGCCGAGCCGCCAGGCGTCACGGAACCATGCGCGCGATTGGCGTCCTTTTTCACATCGGCATCCGTGGTGAGGCGGCGGCTGTTTTCATACGGTGGAGCGCTGCTGTCCACCGGCACGATCGGCCCGAACTGGTTCAGTCCCATCATCTCCCACGAGCGGCAGTAGTGGTCGCCCGTCCAGCCACCATCCAGCACATGGCTGAAGGCGAAGATGCGATTTGCGGGCGTCGCAGACGGCAGCGCCTGCCAGCTTTCGTAATTGTCACGCGGACCGCAGAGGCACACCACGCGGTCCACTTTTTGATGCTTCGCAAAGCGAGCCGCCGTGGTCGAGCCATGCGAGGAGCCGGACATGATCACCTTGTCCCAGCGCAGGCCCTTGCCGTCCGCGCTGATGAACTGCCCCCACTTGCCCTTCGGCTGCTCTTTCGCCAACCATTGCACGAACTGAAACGCCCGCTCCATCATTCCATCCGGCTGCGGAATGCTCACCAGGTCGCTGTGATCCTCGCCCGTCGAGGCTTCGAGGCGGATGTCGCCCAAGGTCTTGCCGTCATCACGGCGTGCCGCCGGGATGATGCCGAACCACTTGTTCGCGTAATGCACCTGGATCGCGTGCAGTCCGTAGCTGTTCAGCCGCTCAAACAGCCCCGCGTTGTGGCCCATAAGCCAGATCACCAGTTTGCCCTGTGGCTTCACGTTCAGATCCACGCTCGCATTTTGCAGATCCTGCGGTTTGCCCTTTTTGTCCGTGAACACGAAGTCGATTTCAGGATGCTCCTTGGCACGCGGATCGATTTCGCTCGCACGTTTCGAGATGGTTTCAGCGGCATGGAGGCTGACCGACAAGGCCAGCAGGCAGATGAGGATGTGTTTCATAGAGTGATTTAGGATTCAAATCGCAGCCCGGCGCAATACGACCCCACGCTGCGGATCGTCGCACCATCGGCCCGTGTTTGATCGAGCGCCTGCTGCACGCGCGGATCGGCGGTGGAGCCTTCGATCTCGATGTAGAAGCGATACTTGTTCGGCTGACCGCGAATCGGGCGGGATTCGAGGCGCTTCATGTTGATGTCGCTCTCGCTTAACGGTGTCAGGAAGCGGCACAGGCTGCCGGAGCGGTCCGGTAGCTCGACGACAAGCGCGGTGCGGTTGTGTTCCAGCGACGGCGTGTTCGCCGCATGCCCGATGAGATAAAACTGCGTGATGTTCGGCACCTCGCCCGCAATCGGGAAGTGCAGCACCTGCAACCCATGCCGTTCAGCGTTCTGCCGTGGCCCAATCGCCGCCGCTCCGGGTGTGGCGACGGCTTTTTCCGCCGCTTTGGCCGTGCTCGGCTCCACGACGCGCTTCACGTTAGGGTAGTTGGCCTTCAGCCAGTCATCGCCATGATAAAACGGTATCGCATGCGAGTGAATCGAGGTGATGGCTTCACCCGCTCTGCCTAGCAACGCCAGCTTCACATCCAGCGTCAGTTCTTCGAGAATGCGCAGTTCGCAACGCACATCCACGAGGCGATCCACTGTGTCGATGATGAAGCCGCCCGAAGAATTCTCGATCGGCACGATGCCCAGCGCGCCTGGATTCGTGGCGAGGAAATCGAACACATCGCCCACGTTGTCCCGCAGGCTCACCGCCACATCGGGAAAACGCATCTGCGTGATCAGATGCGAAAAACTGCCTTCGGGGCCGAGGCAGGCGATGGTTGGCGGCGGATTCATGCGCCGCGCATGCTCCGCTGCTGACGCCCACGGTCAAGAACACCGCGCTGGATTTCATCACGCCTTCGCGTTCCTTTCCGCATGCGTCGCCACTGGCTAATCTTTTTCACCACCCTGCTCGTTCTGGCAGTCGGCGGTTGGTGGGGCCTGCCCTGGCTGGTGCCGCTGCCGGAAACGTTGCTCAAGCCGCCGCCCAACTCCACACGCTATCTCGCCCGCGACGGCACGCCTCTACGGCATCTGTTGGATGAAAACGGCACACGCTCTACTCCGCCAGTGCAATACGCCGAGATTCCACCCATGCTCGTTCACGCGTTGCTCGCCGCCGAGGACAAACGCTTCTTCTCGCATGGCGGCATCGACATGCTCGCTATCGCCCGCGCTGCCTGGGACAATATCCGCAGCCAGCGTATCGTCTCCGGCGCATCGACGATTCACCAGCAGCTCATCAAAAACACCACGGCGCAAACCGGCAAACGCACGCTGTGGATCAAGATCATCGAAGCATTGCAAGCACGCCGTCTTGCGATGTCATGGAGCCGCGAAGACGGGCTCGCTGCCTACGCGAACCGCATTTCCTTCG
>JBDNIB010000177.1:0-4926 GCA_041688535.1 Prosthecobacter sp. | reverse complement strand
GCCCGTGTGTCCGCATCGGGACTCGTGTGACGCACGGTCCAATGCGCGCCGCACACGCTGCCATCCACCGGCAGGCCGGACTCGGCGATGGCCTGCTTCGTTTCCGCCACATCGTTGCCAGGAAAGCCCATTTCCACGCCCATGAAACCCGCCGCCTTCGCCGCCTTGAATTTGTCCGTCAGACTGCCCTCGACTTTGATCATGCCAATCTTGAGTGTCTTGTACAGCCGACCCTTCAACGCGTGCGGAACCTCCGGCGCAGCAAAGGCACGCTGCATGGCCGGCAGCAAGACGCAGGCGGCGGCGTTACGGATGAAATGACGGCGATTGGATAAAGAATGAGTGATCATGGTGAAAACCAAACGTCACTCCTGAACCGATCCCATCATCGACTCGGCCTGAATCGCGACCGTTGCATCGCACCGCTTCAGCGCCTCACGCAATTTTTCGCGATCAGCGCCATGCGGTTCGATCAAACGCCGTGCGATCTCAAAGGCGGACTGAAACTGGCCGTCGCCATCGGCATCGAGCCAGACTGGATTCGTGGAGCCGATGACACGCGGCACGAAATTCTTGCTGCGCGGCTGATAAGGCCGTGGAGTTTCCCAAAACGGCTGCGTCACGCCCGGCCCGGTCGCGATCACGACCAGATGCACATCATGCGCCGGTTTCGATAGCGTCCAGGTGATGCGCGCCTTCTCTCCAGCGCGATGCTCATCTTGAATTTTTTCTTCGCGCAAGAGCTGCCCGTTTGCATACAGCGCGATGTGGTCCGCCTGCACCCATGACGGGCCAAACACCGTCGCCACCACCTCGATGCTGTCACCGAGCAGCGGCACCAGATCACCGACACCAAAGCGGCCATTCACCTGAATCTGCGCTAGCAGGCCGAGGCTGACGAGTAAGCGCCCCTCCTGATAGCTACGCCAGACTTCATCGAGGTCCAGTTTCGCCGGATCAGCATCCCGCGCCGCCACATAGGTACGCCCCTGGCCGATGATGAAGCGGTTCACATCATGCGTGTCGCTAGAGGCCACGGCGGCGATGCGATGCCCCCGGTTTAGCAGCGCAAACCAGTCACGATAGAGCAGCATGATGTCTGACTGCATCGCCCCAGAGGTGATCACCTCCAGCGCGTCAATGTCCAGCGCTGCCGCCTGCCGATGCTTGCCGATATTCGGATTAAACTGAGCCAATTGCAAAACCTCACACCTTCGATGTTACAAATGCTGTGTGTTGCGATCAGTTATGGCAGATAACACATTTAGCCTAAACAGCGTTGGTTTTCAGGGGTTTTGCAATTAGCTCAACTGCACGCCGCCGAGCGGCACAAAGCCGCTGTGCAGATCACGCGGATGATTCAGCGTGATCACCTTCACCCCCGGCGTCGCACGAATCTCCGGCAGCAGCTTCCCCAGTCCTCCTGTTGCTGATTCGGCACCGTCGCGCCCGCTTGCATCGGGAACGCGTTGAAATGGCCGTGCTTCGTCGTCACCTCGTTGCCGATCACTGACGTGAAGCGCTCCGCCACGCCCATGCTCGCTGCGCTCGACGCGTAATCGGTGTGATGATTGTGATCCGTGGCCACTGCCAGTTCGATCCCCTCCCCGCGATCGTCAGCATGCGCTCCTCGATCTTCGCATCGCCATGACCGCTATGAGTCAGCGTGTGAATGTGGCTGTCCGCTGCGATCCAGCCGCTCGTGTCCACCTCGCGCTTGAGTTGCAGCGCCACCGGCTTCGTTTCTCCGGCTTTCACCACCAGCTCCGCGCGCTCGACGCTCCATTCAAATCCGCGCCCGGCATGCAGTACATACTCACCCAGCGGCAGCGAAATCGTCGCCCGGCCGTTGCGCGTGTAAACCACGCCCACACGCACCGCCACATCTGCCAGTGGTTCCGCGCGCAGCGGTTGCAAGGTGCCGTCGGGGCGCGTCACAGTCAGCCGACAGGGCAGGCCATCTCCAGTGGCCAGATCCGTCACCGTCACCTCCATCTGTGCGCCGCTCAGCAGTTCCTGCATCGGCTTCGCCGTGATGATCACCGGCCCGACTTCGACGTCGTCGAGCCCTGACGGCGGTTCGATGGTCAATACGTTCTCGCCGTCCCTAAACGCACCCGGCGGGATCGCCAGCAGGCTCTCCATCGCCGTTTCCGCATTCACCAGCGTTCCCAGTTTGCGACCGTTCAGCAGCACCGGCCATGAAAGCTTCACATCGTGCTGCCAGATACGCAGTGTTTGTTCCGAGGCATTCATCACGGCTTCAAACCTTCGCTCGAAGCGCTCTGCATCCACCTTCACATCCTTGAACGACTCCCATTCAAACTGGCCCGCCCTGCCCAGATGCAGCCGCTTCGATTCCAGCACCGTATCGTCGGCGCTCAAAGCGGTCGTCATCCATGCGCAGCATCCAATCAGGAACAATCTCATCACTCTCCAACGGGCCAACCGCCATCCAACTCTCGACCGTCATTGAATTGAACACGCGGCTTGCCAAGACTGCGCCCATGAAACGTTACCGCGTCCGCCCCTGCCCCACCGCCGCACCAAACTGGCCAGAGGCGGAACTGCTGACCGACTTCACCTTCCCATGGGAGGACCGCACACCGCCGCTCACCGAATTCCGTGCCCTCTGGGATGAAACACACTTCCATTTCCGCTTCGACTGCGTCGATGACGACCTCGTGCTGCCCGACGGTCCGACCGCCAAAGAGCGCGTCCTCGGCTCCGACCGCGTGGAAATATTCTTCGCCTGCAATCTAAATCTGAAGCCCTACTACTGCCTCGAAATGTCTCCACGCGGCGACGTGCTGGCTTACGAAGCGAACTTCTATCGCGAGATGAACTGGAGCTGGCAATGCGACGGCCTGCAACTCAGCACCTCCATCAAAGGCAATCGCTACACCGTCGCCGGCAGCCTCCCGCTCGACACGTTGCGCGGACTCAATGTTCTGCGATCACGTGAGATGCATGTCGGGATTTATCGCGCCGAGTTTCATCACCAAGCCGATGGCAGTGTTCACTCCGGCTGGATGCCATGGGTGAATCCGCAGACTGAGCGGCCCGACTTCCATGTGGCAGCTTCGTTTGGCGTGCTTGAACTCATTGATCAAGCCTGATTACCGCCTTCGCGCCGCGTTCCAGAATGCGCACGACATCCTCATCGAGAAGAAAACCTTCACGGTGCAGTTTCAATGCCGCGGCGTTGAGGCGGCTCAAGTAGTCGCCACGAGACGGGTAACGCTCTTCGAGCGACGGACGCGGATCGCCGGTTTTTTTGCGCTCGGGTTTGGTCTTGCAAAAGGCAGAAACATGCCATCGAGCGGCGAGAGCATCGTTTCCGCGCCAAACGTGCGAGCGCGCAAGTTCCAACCGGTGTAGGTGCCGAGCGGCACGGCGACTTCCGGCAGGATGATCCCGCTGGTTTCATTGCCATCGGCATTCACGGCGGGCAGTAGCGTGCGGAAGGGCTTGCCGACTTTCGGCGGGATGATGTCGGCGATGCCTTCGCTGAGGAAACGCGGGCCGAAGTCGAGGCGCGGCGGTTGGTAATACTGCGCAGGAAGATTGCCGCCGGGAATCTGCGGAAACCGGGCGCGCCAGATGTCGTGATCGACCAAGGTGCCGTCGGCCAGCGTCGGATACCGGCTCGGCGGCGGCGTTTTGCCGGTCTGCATCCAGTCTGACAACGACATGAGCATCGCCCGCAGCACCGGACCGCGATCATCGAGCATGTTGCGCGGCTGCTGGCAGATGCCGGGCGTGCCGTCGCTCGCGCCGAGATGCTCCGCTCCGGCGATGAAATACACGCGCACATCCTCAGGCAGCGCGAGGTCCTTTTTGCCTTCGACATCGGTGTGCAGCAGCGAGGCCGCGCGACTCCAGTATTCCGTGGAGGTCTGCGTGAAGATGATGCGCGGCGTGTGGCCGGACTTGCGGGCGCGTGCAAGCGTGTCGCCAGATTCACCCGTGACCGGATCGGTCTGCGGCAACGGCGCGAGCGGAAAGAACTCGGAGCCGGAGAGCTGGCCCTCATGCTGCGTGCCATACTCCGTGCTCATGCGGAAGCGATGATTGAACATGCCCTTGCCCGCACCCGCGACGTGGATCAGCGCGCCATCAAACACCGCACGTCCGTGCTCATCGGTGTTCAATCTCTCAAACAGGAAGTGATGAATCACGCGGCCCGATTGTGAAATGCCGAACACACAGGCCTTTTCAATCGCCCCCGCCAGCGGATTCGTGACAGCGTCTGCATGGCGGAAGAATGACACACAATCCCGCAAGGCCGTGAGTCCGAGACCGGTCACACGCGGCTCCTTCGCGGTGTAAACGAGGTCGTAGAGCCAGCCGGGACGCAGACCTGCCTTCACATACAAGTTCGTGGCATCGGGAATGACTTTTCCTTCCTCCCAGCGGCCAAACGCCCACTCCGCGCGCGGCACCTCCATGCCTTCCGCATCGCGACCCGGCCGCATCGTGAGCGAGGCCTCAGCATTATCCAAACTCACCGACGGAAACGCCGCGCCGATGCCCCACGGGCTCCACGAAAACGCACGGCTGAAGACCTTCTCCGTGCTGCTGATCTCCAGATGCGCACGACCAGTGAGGGGCTTGCCATTCTCCGTCGCGATGGGCAGTCCGCAGAGCAGGCGCTGCGTGTCATCCGCCTGCACCTCGCCATTCCAGCCGCACCACAGCACCGCGAAGCCCTGCCGCATAAGAAAGCCGTTGCCCGCATGTGCCGCCGTCTGCGGATCGTTCGTGCGCTCACCATCATTGAAGGTCGAAAGCGCGAGCATGTTGCCACGATTGCTCACGTCGTAGAGCAACTGACCGTTGCCCTTGAGCGCATCGACCGGCTTCAGCAAAAAGAAGTCCGTCCAGCTCTCCACCTTTCCTCTCTCATTGCGCGGAGCGCGTTTG
>JBDNIB010000176.1:0-3284 GCA_041688535.1 Prosthecobacter sp. | reverse complement strand
GCAACTGAAACGAATATGAAAAAGAAATTGAAAAGCTTAGGTCCGTCGGATGCGACGGCTTGTTCTCCGGTGTTAATTCGCGCCGATCAGGCCATCATTGCGCTGCGAGAAGCCGGAAAACAGGAAATGAAATCAGCGTCTTTACTCAGCGGCCCCCGTGACGCCAACGATGAGTTTTCTAGGCAGTTTATGGCAGCAGCATTGTTCATGGGGGCGAGGGTGGTGGAATCGGCAGAAAGCCTCGTCGCCGCAAAGGGTCGCTTTCAAACGCAAAAAGCCATGGAGCGACTAATCGAAATTCTTCAGGAGAACGCAGAGGTATGCCAGCCGGAGGGCGGAAAAAAATCATGAATACTGAATCGACATCGCCGCCCTCGGGATTGGCATCACCGTCTGGTTCTGGGTCTTTGGATCTGCGGCTTGGATGCTGTATGGATCTGATGAAAGGATACCCCGACAAGCACTTCGATCTAGCCATCGTTGATCCGCCCTACGGCATCGGCATGAGCGGCGGGAACGTGGGATACAAGGGAAACAATGATCTGCCGCGCAAGGAGTGGGACAAGGAACCGCCGCCGCCTGAATACTTCGCAGAAATGATGCGCGTGAGTAAGAACTGGATCGTGTGGGGAGCAAACTACTTCCTGCCAATGTGGCCAACCCGATCCTTCGTGCTCTGGAACAAAGGCGCTGGATTCCAAGGGCGGACGTATGCCGAGGGTGAACTGGCCGCAACCAGCTTCGACAGGAACGCGCAAGTGTGGACATATGACCCGCTGGCAGGCCGTGACTACGTGGGGCGCATCCATCCCAGCCAGAAGCCCGTGAAGCTCTATGCGTGGCTGCTGGATCAATACGCACAGCCGGGGCAAAAGATACTGGATACGCACTTGGGAAGCGGAAGCCACGCCATCGCCTGCCACTACGCAGGAATGCACCTGACCGCCTGTGAGATCGACGCTGACTACCTCGCCGACGCCAAGGCGCGGATTGCACGGGAGACGGCGCAAATGGATTTCTTCATTCCCCAGAACGCCTAAATCTTCCCACCATGACCGTCGCCGCCAGCCCGCCACGCCCTCAGCGTCCTAACCAAAAACCCGCTCCGAACTCGGATCGGGTCATGGTTGGGAACGATGCCTTGTTCAGGGTCTTTTTGCGGCTCGGAGTCGTCTCAACGCCTCCGCTTGCATCCATGGGTGTGGTTCGCGCAGGCTTCCCTCGGCCTTTACGATCCACGACTCGGAAACGTCGCGGAGAACGGCAGCCGCCCCGGCCCTTGTCAGGCCGAGGCGTTCGCGTTCGGATCTCAGTTGCTCCGCGAAGGTCATTAGATTTTGGATGGAGTGGAACCGGCTTCGATGGCGTCTTGGTCATCCTGCGTCCAGATGTCCTCGAAATCTTCGGTGAACGAGTAGATCGTCTGACCGTTCTCGTCGGTGGTGGAGTAGTAGGTAGTTCCGTTGTCGTTGGTGTGGGATTCGATGGAGTTCATTTTAGTGTTTCGGTTGGGGTTGTGTCGCTCACTGGCAACGGGGAGAGATTGACACAATGTGCAACCGACCGCAAGAACTATTTTACACGTTGTGCAAAATTCTTTTTTCCCCAGAACGCTGAGCCCAGCCACCCCACCGAGAGCCGATGATCGCCACCACTACACGCCCACTAAAAACCCCACCGCGCCGATGCTGGCGGGGTGGGGTTGGTCTGCGGCGTCTTGTTCCGGGTCTTAATTTAGCGGTTCCACTCGGTGCCTGTAATGTCGTGACCTCCGCCTTGATTGAGGTAACCCTCTTGTCCGTCTGTCTGACGGCGAAACACCACAAATATCCCAACAATGCCTTTGTTGAGCAATGCGTTGGCAAGGATGGTGGCGGAGACCTTGGACAATGCATGCCCATGAGTCACCTGCTCCCGCCCCGCAGAGCATTGCGTGACGGAATACATGCCGGGACGCCCTCCCATTATCCCGTTGATGCGAGAGGCTACGGATTTGGCGTCTGTTTTTGCCTTGCCGCCTTTGCGGCCAAGCTCTTGTGCTGCTTTGTTTTTCATGGTTATGGTTATGGTCGATTATTGATTCCAGCTTTTGCGATCCATCTCGCGGATAAATTGGTCGTAGCTGCGGACCTCGTCACTGGTGGTGCCGTCCCACTCATTGGCCTCCTGCGCAGCTTGAGCACGCACTGCGTCATCGTCCTGGATGAGGCAACCGCCGAAGCTCATGATCAGCTCGTCATCTGCCCACAGCTGGATCGACAGGATGGATTTACCGATAAAGGAGTCGCTGCTGTTGCCGGGATTGGTGTGAATTTTGGTGGTTTCGATGAGGTAAGTTGTCATTGTGTGCGGTTGGTTGATACGCACACAATACCTAAGCCCTTGGGTTTGTCGAGAAAAAGTTTGAATTATTTTTACGGATCGCAATCAGGGTCTTTTTATTCCCGGAACACGCTGAGCAAAGGCGCGCCGAATGAAGACTCCCGATTTAATCAGACGCGCGGTTCGGCGTCGCCTTCTGCGTTTTGTTGTGCTTCTTCGATTCACGGGAGACGAGCTCGGCAAGGATCGGCTGGAGCCATGCCGCTGGCCCACTCCGGCGAATCCAAGAATGCGCGGTCGTCACCGGACATCCGAGAATCGCGGCAAGCTTCGTAGCTCCAAGGGCAAGGCATTCGTTCCAGGTCATGGCCGAATCCTACCCGAGAAAAAAAAGAACGCAATGCGTAAAATAATCATTGCAAAGGGATACGCATTGCGTATTGTTTGCGCATGTCCAACAACAACCACATCGCCCTCCTCAACGAAGTCCAAGCACTTCTCATTTCGGAATCCAACGCCAAGGGAATTAACCTTTCCGAGCACTTCGCAAGCCCCGCCGAATTCAAGCAGTTCGTCATCGGCTTCGCCTTCCAAGGCTTGCGCGATGCTGGCGCAGACGTTGCCAGTGCGTTCGACGCAACGCTCGGACAAGGCGAATACGAAGCACTCTTCGCACGGGTCACTGCCTGAGCTACCGGGCGGGGTTCAATCCCCCGCTCTTTATTCTCTGCACAACGCTGACACCGCATTGCCTGCGGCATGCGTTCTGCGATCATTTATTGGATGGCGGTGAGCACATCAACCGGGTATCAGAGGCCATGGGCCACACCGACATCCGCACCACCGCAGGCTACGGCCGCAAGGCGTGCGAGTCGATGGTCTCGCCGCTCGACCGCATCACCGCCCACGTCTAACCTACTATCTGCATGATCAATTTCCTAACCGATCCCGTCCCGCATGAG
>JBDNIB010000175.1:0-4986 GCA_041688535.1 Prosthecobacter sp. | reverse complement strand
GCATTGAGCCAACGTGAGGTCAGCATCCGTGCCGGTTTCCGTTTGAGTCAAGACATTGCCATTTCGCAACCACAGCGCCACAGGCATCATCACGATCAAACCGATGCCAATGCCACTCCAAGCCGTGCGCCAGCCAGAATCACGCACCACACCGCCGATGATGATGAAGGCGATGGCAAACAGCACGGACAGCAGCACTGCATACACACCAGCGGCGGCACCGGAGTTGTTTCGGAAAGCACGTCCGGCCATCGCGAGGCTGAGCACAGACATCGCGCTTTGTCCGAGTGCTCGTGTGAGCAAAACGAGAAAGAAGAGACCTGCGAGCGACCCGGCAGTGTGGCGAGCATGAGCAACGCACCAGCGATGACTTGCGTCCACACGGCGAGCGCTTTGGGTGCCGTGTCCTTCATCGGAAATACGTCTCCGTCTTGCCATACTCGGCATAGCGCTCTTGCAGCCACTGGTGGAAGAACTCGTAGTGCGCGCTGCGGATGTCACCGCCATCGCGCGCTGCGTTGAAGCTGAGATAAAGCAGACGGCGCGAATGCTCCGATTTGTTCGGCCCGGAGCGATGCGGCGTGAAGCCGCTGAAGAAGGCCACATCCCCAGGAGCAAGATCCAGCGTGACGCCTTTTGTCAGACCGACCAGACTTTCATCAAGCTGATGATACATGCCATCTCGCGGACTGAGATAGCCTTGCTGATGATAGCCAGGAAATACCTCCGTGGCACCGCTGGCCGCGTCGGATGGATCAATGGCGACAATGCAGGTGAGAAACGACTCAGGAAAACTCTCCCACGAGATGAAGTCCTGATGCATGTCATAACCCTTCGTGCCCGGTGGCTTGAAGATGAGCTTGTCTTTAAAGAGGAACGCCGGTTCGCTGTAAAGCTGCGCGGCCATGTCGCTCAACACCGGCGAGCGTGCGATGCGCTCGCACACGGGGCTGATGTCGATGACGGGATCGAAGCAGTCAAATCGGCACTCACCAGTCTCCGCATGATCCTGCCAGCGGCAGCGGATGTTGTTGGAATCGATGAGCGGAGCAAGACCCGTGAGCCGCACGGCCTCGTTTTGCAGCGCCTCTGCCTCGGCGGCGAAAATACCGTGTGCAGTGATGAAGCCATCGCGGTGATAGGCACCGATTTGGTCTGGTGTGAGTGACATGAGATGAAGTGTGAACGCACACCGGCGGCTGACGGCGTTGTATCGCCCTCAACCGCCGCTGGACCAACGTTATCGACTAAAATTTGATGCCAGACCGCACACCGAAGGTGATCGGAGCGCCGCTCTCCCCCACATAGCCGGAAGGCGTGAAGCCGAGGCCGCCATCCGGGAAAGCGAAGGCGATGGGTACATATTTGGTGTTAAAAGCGTTGTTCGCGAAGCCTTCGAGGAACCACGATTCGTTGCGCACACCGACGCGGAAATTGGCGATGGTATAGGCGTCCTGGGCCTGGCGGTTGAGACTGTCGTAATTGAATGAACCGATGAACTGCACATCGCCGCGCGCATACGCACTAAAACCACCGCCCAATTCAATCGTGAATTGGGTGCCGACGCTGGCGGTGTAATCCGGCGCGTAAGGGATTTGGTTGCCCGCGATAGGAGTGTTCGCTCCTGCTGGGAGCACAGACGAATCATTGTCCGTGCTGCCGCTATGGAAACGCGTGTCGATCCAGCCAGCAGACGCAAACAAATCCCAGCCAGTCACCGGGCGATAGTTCACGTCCAGTTCGATGCCGCGTGCAGAGGCGTCCCCCGCATTGGCAATGTTGAACCTGCCTGTGCTAGTGACGTTCGGTACATTGAGCTGGAGGTCTTTCCAGTCGGTGTAAAACAGCGCCGCACCAAAGCTGAGACGATTATCCAGTGCACGGCCCTTCAGGCCCAGTTCGTAGTTCCAACTGTGCTCTTGTCCGAAAGCTTCCGAGCCAGCGGGAGCGGAACTGTTGAAGCCACCAGCCTTGAAACCACCGGCAAAGCTGAAGTAGGTCATCAAATCCGGCGTGATGCGCCAGGACACCGCCGCCTGAGGAGTGACTTGGCTGAAGCTCTTGGAGATCCGTTGATTCGTCACAATCGCTGGACGGTCGAAAAACAAACCGCCAGGGGTCACGACTTCTGTTGTCGCCAGTTGCGCAGCCTTGTCCTCATAGTCCCATCGCAATCCGCCCGTGATGTCCAGCTTGTCCCAGAGCGTGAGCGTTGACTGAAGGAAGAGGCCGAACCCTGCATCCCGCAGCCCGGCGGTCGTCGCCTCATCATAGACGGAACGAAGCACAAAGATGCCGGCGTTCCGCTGCGCGATGCGCTGGTCATAGTCCTGATGGAAGAAGAATGCCCCGGCCTGCCAAGCAAGCTTGGCAGATTCATTCAGAATCACCGGCTTATCCTTGGGATTGGCGAACCGGAACTCCTGTGTCCAGGTGGTCTGCTGCTCATGGTTGGTGCGCGTGAGGAAGGAAGGCGATAACGGAAAATTGAACTGTGCCGTGGAGTAATCCAGGTCCGTGGCGTCTTCAGTTTCCCACCAGACCAGGCCAGTGGTGGAAGTGAAATCAAACAAGTCAGCATGATAGATAATCTGGAGCGTGGGCATCAGCACATCGCGCTGGGTGTAGCCCACAAAGTCACGCGCCGATCGGCGGGGATTCGCGCGCAATTGTCCAAGATCGTTCAGCGCGTAGTCGCCGTCACTCGCCGACTCGCCAGCGATGATGAGGCGCACTTCGAGGTCATCGTTCGGCGTCCAGAGGAACTGGGTCTTGCCAAAATAGGAGCTGCGGCTGTCGAGATCACTGCCGTTGGTCGTGTTACGCGTATAACCATCGCGTTCATTGTAGCCACCCGCGAAGCTGAACCCGAGCTGATCCTGGATCAGCGGCCCGGTGATGCTGCCACGATAGTCGTATGAATTGTAGTTCCCAAGGGTCGTCTGCAAAGAGCCATGCCAGGCATCCAGCGAAGGACGGTTGCTGGTGATGTTGATCAAGCCGCCCGCCGTGTTGCGGCCAAATAGCGCCGCCTGCGGGCCGCGCACAAAGTCGATCTGCGCCACATCCAGCAATGTGATGCTGGATGAATTACCGTTAAACTGCGGCACACCGTCCATATAGGTCGTGACGCCTGGATTCATGGGCGAGCCACCGACGCCGCGGAAGCGCGGATTGCTCAGCTTGCGCGCGCTGAACTCCGTGAAGAACGTGTTCGGCGCATAGAAGGCCGCATCCTTCACCGTGGTCATGTCGGCATCCTGAATCGTTTTTCCCGTCGTGACCGTGGCGCTCAGCGGTGATTCGAGCAGGCTCTTCGAGAGCTTCGGAGCGGAGATCACGATCTCACCGAGATCGACCGGGCTGGTTGTGTCTTCCTTCTTGGCCTCCTGGGCAAAGGAGCCGGAGAGCAACGATAAGAATACACCGGTAGCGAGCAGCATACCTGGAGTGCGTGGTTGTTGGGTAGAAGTCGGGATTGTCATGGCGGCGCGTGTTTTATCGTATATGCGCCGATTGGCAAATGTATTTTTTCCAACCCCTCGCGTCTCGGGCTTCTTGCGCGTTTCCTGCGCTCTGCTAATCGTCGCCCTATGCCATCACGCACCGTGACTCGTTCTTTCGACTGCCTCAGCGCCATGCGTGCGCTGGGCGAGCCGACACGGCTACGGCTCGTGCGCCAGCTCATCGGCGGCGCGAAGCCCGTGACGGAACTCTGCGAAGTGCTTCACGTCACTGCCTACAACGTCTCTAAACACCTCCGTGTCCTCAAAGAAGCCGGACTCGTCGAAGTCGAAAAGCAGGGCCAGCAGCGCATCTACGCCCTCGCGCAGACCTTCCGCGAAAAACTCTCCAACAACGCCAACACCCTCGACCTCGGCTGCTGCCAGTTCCATTTCGACAAGCTGCCGGAGTGAGCGGCCCGGAGGGACGGGAGACAATAGCCGGTGGTGCAACTATCGGTTTACACGCGGGTGCAAGGCAGCGCCCTGAAAGGGCGCGAGAGGCATTCGAAGATCCAGGGTCAACGATAGCGGACTCCATGATCGACCTTTCTCGCGTCCCTGCCGGGACGCCTGGAGTTCGTCGCGACGGCGGAAACCGGTGGTTTCACCACCGGCTACCTTCTTTCAAGCCTCCAGCTTGGTCTGCGTGCCAGTAAGATGCCCGATTCTCTCACGTTCATCACCGCCTCATGCTCCGCCTCGCCTTCTTCCTCTTTGCCCTCAGCCCTGCGCTCTTCGCCGCGTCGAAACCCAACGTCCTGCTCATCTGCGTTGATGACTTGAAGCCGCTGCTCGGCTGCTACGGCGACACGCTGGCGAAAACACCGAACGTGGATCGCCTTGCGAAACGCGGTTTGCAGTTTGATGCCGCGTATTGCAATCAGGCCGTGTGCTCACCTTCGCGCAATTCGCTCATGACGGGCCTGCGGCCACAAACGATCGGCATCTACGATCTGCCGACTAATTTCCGCAAAGCGGTGCCGGATGCGATCACCGTCGCCCAGCACTTTCGCGCCAGCGGCTACCGCACCGAGGCGATGGGCAAGATCATGCACAAAGGGCACGGCAATGTCGAAGACGTGGCCTCGTGGACCGTGCCGCACTGGCTGCCGAAGGCTCCCACCTATGCGCTCAAAGAAAGCACCGACGTCCAACGCAGCGGCAACAACGGGGATCGTGGTGCCGCGACCGAGAAAGCTGATGTGGCCGACGATTTCTACGGCGACGGCCAGTTGGCGCTCCATGCAGTGAAGCGTCTCCAAAACGCTGCGCAGAACCCCGACGAGTCCTTCTTCATCGCCGTCGGTTTCATCCGCCCGCATTTGCCCTTCATCGCCCCGCAGAAATACTGGGAACTCTACCCGGGCGCAGAAATCCCGATGCCAAAGGTCACGACGATCCCGGAAGACGCGCCCAGCTATGCCGGGCAATTCGGCGGCGAACTCCGCCAATACAGCGACATCCCGGAGAAGGGTGATCT
>JBDNIB010000174.1:0-3590 GCA_041688535.1 Prosthecobacter sp. | reverse complement strand
GGACGCACTGGGCCTTTTTGCGTCTCCTCTTCATAGGCGAGGATGAGGGAGAGCGCAGGAGCAGCGGCTCCGAGGCCCACATCCCAAACGATGAGCGGCGCGGAGTCTGCGGCACTGACGCCGGCTGGCAAGCGCAGCAGGCGGGCGAGTTGCACCTGCTCAGGCCACTTGGAGTCGGTCTGCGACGGAATGATCTGGCCATCGCGGTGACGAATGGCAGGCGGATCGCCATGCAGTTCGTAATCACCGAGACATTGCGGCTTCGCGACACCTGCTTTCGGCAGTGTCACGGGATGATCGACATCCTCGACCTGCAAGATCTCGCGTTTCTCCCGGTAGAGCGGCAGAAAACGATCCTCCAGAATGCTCTGGCGAATCTCGCGCATGAGCTGGTGGTAAAAGTGAATATTGTGCTGGCCTAGGAGCTGCCAGCCGAGCGGTTCCTGCGTCTTGGTGAGGTGATGCAGATAAGCGCGTGAGTATTTCGCGCAGACCGGGCAGGTGCAGTCGGGATCGAGCTTCGCCTCGCTCTTTTTGTACACCGAGCGGCGCAGCTCGACGATGCCGCGTGAGGTGAACACGGAGCCGCGTTTCGCCACCTGCGTGGGGATGATGCAATCAAACATGTCCACACCGCGATGCACAGCCTCCAGCACATCCAGCGGCGTGCCCACGCCCATGAGGTAGCGCGGGCGATCCTGCGGCAGCAGCGCAGCGGTCAGCTCGCACACGTCTTCGCGCTCGGCTTTTTCTTCACCCACCGCCAATCCACCGATGGCAAAACCATCGAAGTCGATCTGCATGAGTCCTTCTGCGCTTTCACGCCGCAGATGCGGATACAAAGCACCCTGCACGATGCCAAACATCGACTGCAGTGAGTCTTCCCGCGCCGCAAGACTGCGCACCGCCCAGCGCTGGGTGACCTGCAACGCGGCGCGTGCAGCCTTCTCATCCGCCGTGGACGGGATGCACTGATCCAGCACCATCATGATGTCACTGCCGATGGCGCGTTGCGTCTGAATGCTCAGCTCCGGGCTGAGCAGAATGCGCTGGCCATCAACGTAGCTCTGAAACACGGCGCCGGCTTCCGTCATCAAGCGTGAGTGCGGCAGCGAGAAAATCTGATAGCCGCCGGAGTCGGTGAGCACCGAGCCGGGCCAGTCCATGAACCGATGAATGCCGCCGAGCTTCCGAAACACCTCAGGGCCGGGCCGCAGCAGCAGATGGTAGGTGTTTGCCAGGAGAATCTGCGAGCCAGAGGCATGCAGCGAGTCCGCTGTCTGCGCTTTCACCGTGGCCTGCGTGCCCACCGGCATGAACAACGGGGACTGGATGGTGCCATGCAGCGTGCGAAACGTCGTGGCGCGTGCGCGCGAGTCGCTGGCTTGCGCATCGAGCTGAAACTGGAGACGTGAGGGAGACATGGACGCAGATGCGCGCAGTTACTGATCCGCGAGCATGGCCCGCAAACCGGAGAAAAAATTCGTATTCTCCTCCTGCGTCACGGTTTCGTTCATGTGGCGGGTGTAATCGAGTTCCTCGATGTATTTGCGGTCGAGTTCCTTGAGAAAGGTGCTGGGCATGGTGGTTTGCTTCTGGCCCCACTTCATGCGCGTGCGGGTATGGCTGATCGTGAGCTTCAGCTTGGCCCGCGTGATGCCGACGTAGAACAACCGGCGTTCCTCATCCACCCGCCCCTCGTCAAAGCTGCGTTTGTGCGGCAGGATGCCCTGCTCAAGGCCGGGCAGGTAAACGATGGGGAATTCGAGTCCCTTGGAGGCATGCATCGTGATCAAGCACACGCCCTTCTTCTTTTCAATGTCGTCTTTTTCCTCGCGCTCGTCATTGAGGCAGATCTCATCGAGAAAGCCGCCGAGTCCGCCCGCACGTTCACGCTCCTCATAGCCCGCGATGCTTTTGAGGAACTCTTTGAGTCCGTTTTCCCAGCCAGCGAAATCCTCTGGCTCCTTGGCGGCTTTTTTGAGATACTCCATGTAAGCGACCTCAAGAATGAGCGCCTCCGTCATCGGCACGAGCTGCGTGCCTTGGGTATTGGCTGGGCCAGAGAACTTGCTGATGATATGAGTGAACGTGCGAATGGCATTGCGCGACTTCTCGGGAATCTGGCGCAGGAAGTCCTCATCACACAACGCCACCCAGATGCTGTGGCCTTTTTCCATGCTGCGCTCGCGGGCGAGTTCTGCCGTGGCGCTGCCGATGCCGCGAGTGGGCGTGTTCAGCACCCGCAGCAGACTCATGTCGTCATGCGGGTTGTGCAGAATCTTGAGATAACTGAGGATGTCCTTCACCTCGCGGCGGTCGAAGAAACTGCGCGCGCCAACGACGCGGTAAGGGATTTTGCGCTGGCGGAAGGCCTGCTCCAGCACGCGAGATTGGTCGTTGGTGCGGAACAGCACAGCAAAGTCTTCAAAGGGCTGGTTGCTGGCAAAGCGGGCGCTTTCGACCTCCTTCGCGATCATGTCGGCCTCCTCCTTTTCATCCTGCGTCACGATGAGACGAACGGGATCGGTGCCACCGTTACGGCTCCATAACGATTTGGGTCGGCGACCGGCGTTTTTGACGATGAGGCTGTTGGCCGTGTGCAGGATGGGCGTGGTGCTGCGGTAGTTTTCCTCCAGCTTCACCACATGCGGGTTGGGGAAGAAGTTTTCGAACTCGGTGATGTTCGTGATCTCCGCGCCGCGCCAGCCATAGATGCTCTGGTCATCATCACCCACGACACAGACATTGTAAGGCGCGGGCACCAGCGCGCGCAGCAGGCGCATTTGCAGCGAGTTCGTGTCCTGGAACTCATCCACCATAACGTAATGATGGCGCCCCTGCACGATGTCGCGCACATCGGCATGATCTTCCAGCAGACGCACGCCGAGCACGAGCAGATCATCGAAATCCATGACGTTGAGGCCACGCATCTCGTCCTGATATTTCTCCATGATGGCGGCATCGAGGCTGAACTTCGGATCACCGAGGGGCTGGCCATCGTTCTTGGACTTGCTGATGCGCGCGAGGGCCACCGAAGGGTCCAGCTTCTCGTCCTTGACCAGCAGGCTCTGCATCACGCGCTTGAGCAGACTTTCCTGCTCGCCCTGGCTGTAAATGACGAAGTTGTTCTTGTAGCCGACATGCGCGGCGAATTCGCGCAGCAGCAGGGCGCAAAAGGCGTGGAAGGTGCCGAGCACCACCTTCTTGCCGAGACCGTCGCGCACCATGCCTTTGACACGCTCCCGCATTTCAGCAGCGGCCTTGTTGGTGAAGGTCACGGAGAGGATGTTTTTCGGATTGATGCCCTCATTGACCATGAAACTGATACGCGCCGTGAGCACCCGCGTCTTGCCCGTGCCAGCACCCGCGAGAATCAACAGCGGACCATGGATGAACGTGGCGGCCTCGCGCTGCTGGTGATTGAGAGTGCCGGTGAAGCTGCTCATGGCTGTGTCACACCTCGCACGGGCAATCCGCGTTCACGCCATTCGTTGAGCACTTGTGGCAGAAGCTGGTGTTCCGCGGTCTTGATGCGCGCATGCAGCGTTGCCGCCGTGTCACCGCTCTCCACCGGCACCTGTGCTTGT
>JBDNIB010000173.1:0-10067 GCA_041688535.1 Prosthecobacter sp. | reverse complement strand
TGCGGTCTATCAGGTTCTCTTCGTTGCTCTCCACCCCGCCTCGCGGCGACGCAGTTACTTCAAGTTCTCACCCAGAACACGGTTCCAGATGGCCGAGGTATTCCACCTCGGAGGGTCGTGACACTCCACAGCGCACGAGTGGCACTTGCCAAGTGCCTCGGGAGGTCGGGACTTGGCAAGTCCCGCTCCTTGAGGGGGGATGACGGCGCTTCGGGGCCGAAGCGCCCTACTTCGGAGGACAAGGCTTCTGCTTTGCCGACTTCGGCAAAAACAGAGGTTTGCCTTCTTGGAAAAGAGGAGAGTTCAGGGTGCAAAAGAGAACCATTGAGTCTCTCCAAATCCCACGCATGAATGCGCGCCCTCATTGATTCGCCCATGCATTACCTCTCCACCCGCGGCCAGACGAAGCCGCACACGTTTTCTGAAGCTGTTGCCGCCGGTCTGGCACCGGATGGTGGGTTGTTTTTGCCAGATAAGCTGCCGAGCATCGCCGGCAAGCTGCCGGAGTGGTCGAAGCTGACGTATCCGCAACTGGCGGCGGAGTTTTTTACGCTGTTCGCGCCGGAGATCAGCAATGCGGAGTGGCATCAGCTCACGGCGGAGGCGTATCGGCGGTTTGATGCGCCGGAGGTGGCCCCGCTGAAGAAGATCACGGACAAGACCTACATCCTGGAGCTGTTTCATGGGCCGACGCTGGCCTTCAAGGACTTCGCGCTGCAACTGCTGGGTCTGCTGTACAAACGGCAGGTGGAGCACACGGGCAAACGTCTGGCGGTGCTCGGTGCGACCTCGGGCGATACGGGTTCGGCGGCGATCCATGGCTGCCTGGGCCGCGATGGTATCACGATTTTCATTCTCTATCCGAACGGACGCGTGGCTCCGCTGCAGGAGCGGCAGATGGCCTGCACGGGCGCTGACAACGTCTTCGCCATTCCGGTGCCGGGCACGTTTGATGATGCGCAGCGCGTGGTGAAGGAGACGTTTGGCGATACAGCGTTTGCGAATGCGGTGAATCTCTCGGCGGTGAACTCGATCAACATCGCCCGCGTGTTGGCGCAGTGTGTGTACTACATCTGGGCGAGTTTGAAGCTGCCGGAGAGTGCGCGTGCGACGGCGGAATATGTGGTGCCCACGGGAAACTTTGGCAATGTCATGGCTGGCTGGATGGCGCAGCAGATGGGCATGCCTGCGGGCGGTTTCCGCGTGGCGACAAATCAGAACGACATCCTGCACCGCTTCTTCACCACGGGGGATTACCATCAGAGCGAGGTGCATCCGAGCCATGCGCCGAGCATGGACATCCAGGCGGCGTCGAACTTCGAGCGCTTCCTGTATTACATCCTCGGTCAAAACGCTGAGCGCGTGCGCGAGGTGATGGCACAGATCAAATCCGGTGCGCCGTTCAAGATTGATCTACCCAAGACTAGCCTGCGCTCCACGCGCATGGACGATCAGCAGATCGAGCGTGTGACTGCGCAGATGTGGCAGGACTGGCAGTATGTGCTCGATCCGCACACCGCCTGCGCCTTCACCGGCATGGCGCAGGATCGCGTGAGTGTGGTGCTGGCCACAGCGAGTCCGGCGAAGTTCCCCGACGTGGTCAAACAGGCCACCGGCAGCGAACCGACGCATCCGACACTCGAAGCGCTGAAGTCGAAACCGCTGCAAACTTGGCCGATGGCGGCGGACGTGGCGACGGTGCAGGCGTTCATCCGCGAGCGCACAAGTCACGGAAGCAAGGCTTGACGTTCGGGGTGGCGGCTCGATTTAATCCCCTCACCCATGAATCCGTTCTCCTTCGACATCACCGCGCTGCTGGATCTCTCCCCGTTCCTGACGCACGGCAGTGATGCGGGCAACGGTGTCACCCTGACGATCGGGGCACTCTACACCTGGGGGCTGCTGCTGGGCGGGGCGCTGTTGATCCTCGGGGCGCTGGCACTGGTGAAGGTCATGTATGATCGGGTGAAATTCTTCGCGCTCGAGTTCGGCAACGGCGGCTTCTTGGGCCGGATGCGAGTCATCTCGCCGTTTCTGGTGCTGGGCACAGCCCTGCTGCTGCTGGGCGGCAGCGGCGCATGTATGGGCTGGCAGGCCCTAGGCTACTCCGTCACGCTCAACCCCACCGGATTGACCGAGGTGACACATGATCAGACGGTCCGCTATGCTTGGACGGATGCGGAATACGCCGCTGACCGCATCAAATCCACCGAGTTCTGGATTGCGTTCCAAAAGGACGGGCGCAAATGCCGCGTGAGTTTTCAGCAGCGCTACATCGGCGTGGTCCTTCAGGACAAGGCCATTGAGATCACTGAGATCGCGCTGAGCTCGGTCCGGGTGCAGCGGCTGCGGTAGTTATTTGAGCGTCTTGACCAGCACCTTCGAGTTGCGGCCGCTTTTGTCGTATTTTTCGCGGCGGCTCGGTGGCAGGGCGTCAGGTCCGGCGACGGCGTAGCCCATCTTTTCCTCGAAAAAGCGGAACGCCTGCGTGCTGAGGGCAAAGAGGGCCTCGCAGCCGCGCTGTTTCGCGGTTTCCTCGGCAAAGGCCACCAGCTTGCGGCCATGGTCCTTGTTCTTGTGCGAGCGCCGCACGAACAGGCAGGCGAGTTCGGCGACTTTTCGGCCTTCTTCCTCAAACGCATGCACGGCCACGGAGCCGATGGGGTTGCCGTCGAGTTCGAGCACAAAGAAGTCTTTGATCTTGGACTGGATCTGGTCGCGGGTGCGCGGCACGAGCGCGGCGTCGTCCACACTCTGCTGCATCATGGAAAGCAGTGCGGGCACATCGCTGGTGCGGGCCTTGCGCATCTGCTGGTAGTCATCGGCATGGATCATGGTGCCGACGCCTTCATTGGAGAACAGTTCGGCCAGCAGCGCCTCGTCCTGCGTGCCATCGACGATGTGGACGCGCGGCACGCCTTCCTGACAGGCCAGCGCGGCGTAGCGCAGCTTTGAAAGCATGCTCACGTCCTGTTTGGTGTCCTTCTTTTTGTACATCTCGCGGGCTTCAGCCACGGAGAGCTGCGCCAAACGGGTGCCGTCGGCGGTGGTGATGCCGGATTCGGCCACAAAGATGACTTTCGCCGCCTGCAAAGCGATGGCGACCTCCACGGCCACGGCGTCGGAGTTCAGCCGCAGCGTGGTGCCTTTGCCGTCATAGCCGAGCGGCGGTAGAATGGGAATGATGTCGGCCTTGAGCAGTGCACGCAGTGTTTCCTCGTCCACCCGCTCGATGCGTCCGGTGAACTCTTGGTCCACGCCGTTGATCACGCCGGCCGGATGCACGGCGAGCGCATTCGTCACGGCCACCGGCATTTCCAGCGCGGTCAAATCGGCCACCAGTTCGTTGCATTGCCGCATGATGGCATCCACGGCGATCTCGATGCCCGCCGCGTCGGTGCGACCCATGCCGTCGTCATTGTACAGCGTGATGCCACGCTTCATGGCGAGTGCCCGCACCTGCGCCCGTGCGCCAAAAACGAGCACGACCTCGATGTTGAGCGATTGCAGCACGGCCACATCCTGCAGTAGGCTGGCAAAGCCCGGCTGCATCATCAGCGCCCCGTCAAAGGCGATGACGAAGACACGCTGCCGAAACTGCGGCACGTAGCGCAGAATGCCGCGCAAGTCCTCGAAGCGTTGCTGGGGTTTGGTGGGGTCGTTGTTCACGAAAAGAGAACTCAAGATAGCACAGCGCTGGCGATCTCATCCCAAAGTTTGTCAATCTGCGCAGGTCCATGCGAGGGCTTGCCGGCCTTGGAGAACCAGTAATCGGCATTCCATTGATCCCGCTCGATCACATGCAGCAGCGCATGAATCCATGAGCCCATCTGGGTGTGGATGTCTTGGGCGATGTTGTGGGAGTCCTCCCATTCGCCACGTTTGGCATGCCAGAGCGCTTTGGCTTCAGGCGAGAGATCGGCGGGGTCTGGGAGAACAGCGAGTTCGGCGGGTGTCATGGCGAAAATGACAAATAAGGAAATCAGAATGAGGAATGAATCCAGAAAATCGAATGCCGAAACCGTGAAGGATTCGGCATTCGCCATTCTGGTTTCGACATTCCAGCGAAGCTGGTCAGTCCTCCGGCAGCGGCTGACCTTTGGTTTCGCGCAGGAAGTACACCGCGACGAGGCCGATGAGGAAGG
This sequence comes from Prosthecobacter sp., assembly GCA_041688535.1. GTDB lineage: Bacteria > Verrucomicrobiota > Verrucomicrobiia > Verrucomicrobiales > Verrucomicrobiaceae > Prosthecobacter. The sequence goes on along the minus strand of JBDNIB010000173.1, from coordinate 5,922 downwards.
CGGAACTCATGTAAGTGGCAGCGTCGCGGAAGGCGTCGATCTTGGCGTCGGTGGTGGTGAGGCCCTGTTTGAGGTAAGCTTGGAGCTTGCCCAAGGTGAAGGGGCCGGTAGCGGCGAGGAAGCGCCCGACGTTGTAGCAGAAGCTGGTGCCGGTGCTGCGCAGGCGGGTGGGGAACAATTCGGGTAGGTAGATGGCAAAGCCGGCGAAGAGGCCGAGCTGGCAGGCTCCCATGATCGCGCTCATCCAGATGTCGCCGCGACCGTTGAACAACTGAAAGTAGCCGATGGTGACAACCATGGCGAGGATGTAGCCGATGGCGAAGGCCCCTTTGCGGCCGATCTTCTGGGCGAGGAAGGTGAAGCCCAGCATGCCGAAGAAGGCACCCGTGTTTTGCACGATGGAGTTGATGCCCACCCAGCGGCTTTTTTCACTGGCCACGATGTCCTTGGCCGCACCTTCGGCGACCAGCGAACGCTCAATCACATCACCGACGAGCTCCGGGGCGAAGAAGCCGATGCCCCAGAGGCCGATGACACCCGACACACAGAGCAGCATGCCCAGTAGCGCCGGCCTGCGCCAGCGCGGGTCACCCAGCAGCGAACGGTAGGAGCCAAAGGCCACGCCCGATGCGCGCCCGGCCTCGCGAGCCTTCACCCATTTTTCCGGTTCACGCAGGCGGATGGCGATGAAGACACACAGGAAGGCGGGTAGGGCGCCGACGAGGAACATGTACTTCCAACCTTCTCCTGGCGCGATGGTGCCCGCCTTGATCAGGCTGCCCATGTACATGCTGACGAGACCGGCGGTGATGTTGCCAAAGGCGGAGAGCGCCTGCAGCGTGCCGAGTGCTCCGGTGCGGGAGCGTTCTGGCAGCGTGTCTGCGATGAGTGCCACTGCGAGACCAAACACCCCGCCGACACCGACGCCGGTGAGGAAGCGGTAGATGGCAAAATCAATCCAGCCCTTCGAAAACGCGGAAAGGCCGGTGCAGACCGAGTAAATCAGCACCGTCATCGTCAGTGTCTTGGCACGGCCGATACGGTCGCCCACCGCGCCGAAGATCAAACCGCCGGTGGCCCAGCCGACAACGAAGATGGAGGTGGCGTAGCCGCCGTATTCCTTCGCATCCCAGCCTTTCGGCAGCAAGGCCAACATGGCGTCATTACGCGCCAGCAAAAAGAGCTGCTGGTCTAGGCAGTCAAATAACCAGGCCAATGAGGCGACGATGAAAACGAACCAGTGGTATCCGGTGAGGTCTTTCCACCATGGGGCGTTCGAGGCAGGGGTAGTGCTGGGTTGGGACATAAGCGCTCAGGGTGAATGAATCGGCAGAAGATGACAATCACGAATTCACGTTAATCGTGTCCGTGTCATGGCAGCCGCTTCATTTGAGGTCATCGGCATCGGCGCGGCCACGCTCGATGTGCTCTCCATCATGCCTGAATTCCGTGCTGACGAGCATGTGACGCAGGCGCTGGCTTATGCCGAGTCTGGCGGCGGGCCGGTGGCGACGGCGTTGTGCGCCCTGGGTGCCTTCGGTCATCGCTGTGCGTTGATTGACCGCTGTGGCGATGATGCGGCGGGTCAAAGCATTTGCGCCGGACTGGAAAAATACGGTGTGAGCACAGATCACCTGCGCGTCATGCCTGGAGCACGTTCCGCCACGGCCTCGATCCTGGTGCGTCAACGCGACGGGGCACGGCAGATCGTTTATGCACCCTCCACGGCAGGTGAGCCAGCTCCTGCGGAGGTGGACGAAACTCTGTTCGCCCACGCACGGCTGCTGCATCTGAACGGTCGTCACGAAACCGCCGCGCGGCAGGCCGTTCAGCTCGCCCAACAGCATGGTGTGACGATTTCCTTCGATGGCGGGGCCGGGCGATGGCGTGAATCGCTGCGTGATCTCGTGGCAGCGAGCCACATCCGCATTGTCTCACGCGATTTTGCCGCCAAATGCACTGGCAGCGACGATCTGCCGGAAATGGCGGCGGCTTTGCTCCAACCGCCTGCGCAGGTGCTGGTGATCACGTCAGGCACCGCCGGCAGCCACGTCTGGACCGCCGAAGGGGGTCATTTCCTCCAGCCGGCCTTCCCGGCGGAGCCGCTGATCGACACCACCGGCTGTGGTGATGTGTTTCATGGCGCGTTCCTGCACGGCTGGCTCAGCGGCCTGGATGTGCGGCAGTGCGCGGAGCATGCCGCCCACTTGGCGGCTAAAAATGCGGGTGGACTCGGCGGTAGGCACGCTTTGAACCTTGAACCTTGAACCTTGAACCTTGAACCTTGAACCTTGAACTTTGAGCTTTGGACGGTAATACGACGCATGCGCCGATATGCTGCGATCCTCCTACCGCTGACACTTGCCATCATTGTCGTGGCTTGCACGACCTATGATGGCTCACGCGTTGCCCGCTGGGAGGCAAGCTTTCGCTCGGTCCCCCCCGGCGCAATGACGCCGGACCAGCTCCTTGCCGAAGCCCGGGTGAGGCTGGACATCATCCCTGCCGGGACGGTGAGCCGCCGCTACTATCGGCCCATGAAGCCGCGTTACATCACCATCCACAGTACGCAGAACTATACCGGCAACGCCTACAACCACGCGCTCGCCTTGAAACGCGGTGCCTTGCGTGCGCCGAAGCGCCCAGGTGGCAACCGCATCGGCTTCCTCACCTGGCATTTCACGGTGCAGGACGACATCGCCATCCAGCACATGCCCTGCCGCGAGCAGGGGGAGCACGCCGACTTCGACGGCCCCGGCAACAATTACAGCATCGGCATCGAGATGTGCGAGCACGGCGGCAACGACATCGGCCTCACCATCGACCGCACCGCACGTCTGGCCGCCTATTTGATGCGCGCCTACGACATTCCGCTCGACCACATCGTGCCGCATTACCACTGGCCGCGCAAAGGTGTCAGCACGCCCAACAAGGATTGCCCGCATTTCCTGCTGGAAAATGGGCGTCCCGGTCAAACTTGGCGCTGGTTCCAGGCGCGTGTGCAGTTCCATTACAACCGCATGCTGCCGGGACAGGCCACGCCGCTGGGCTGATATATGAACGCCGCGCTCACACAGCTTGCACTCATTTTCACCGTCACGGTGACGGGCATGGGTCAGACAACGAGTGGCTGGCCTGCTGTGCCGGTGCCTAGCACCAGTGAACGCGTCGCGGTCCTCGCTGACAAACGCATCAATGAAAGCTCCGGCATCGCCCGCAGCGGGCGTGATCCGTCGATTTTTTGGACGATGAACGACTCCGGCGGCGAGCCCTGTATCTTCGCCATTGATCGCAGTGGCGCGACCCGCGCCAAAGTGCGCCTGCCCAACGCCGTCAACTTCGACTGGGAAGACCTGGCGCTCGGCACAGACGACGAGGGCTTGCCCGCGCTGTTCATTGCCGACATCGGTGACAACTTTACCGCCCGTCCATCCATCCAGGTGTACCAGATTTCCGAGCCCGCTGTCAGCGCAGCGGGCCAGCCTGTCGGCGAAACCGTCAGCGCTCCGCCGATCCTTTGGCGCGCGAACTATCCTAACGGCAAGCACAACGCCGAAAGCCTCCTGTTTCACCCGCAGACCCGCCGACTCTACATCCTCACTAAGCGCGATGACGGCCAGAGCGCTCTGTACGCCTTTCCGCAGCCCTTGCAGCGCGATGTGAGCATGCCGTTGGAGAAAATCACCGATCTCGTCTTCCCCAAACTCGTGCGTGTCGGCAAGCGCCCGCAGGACAACTGCATGACCACCAGCGGCGGTTTCTCGCCCGATGGCTCACGTCTCGTCGTGTCCACCTACAGCAGCCTTTACGAATGGAAACTGCCGCCGGGCCAACCGCTCGCGACCGCACTGCAACACCCGCCCGTGCGCATCGAGCCCGAATTGCAGCGGCAGGTTGAAGGCGTCTGCTATGACGCCGACAACATCACCCTGTGGTTCACCAGCGAGCATCTGCCGACACCGTTGATGCGGGTAAAACGCTGATTTGATTGCGACATAATTTGGCATCGGGTGTTTGTTTCACCCATGCGCATTCTCATCTGCCTGCTCGTTTCCACCGCCCTCCACGCCGACGACTGGCCGCAGTGGCTCGGCCCGCTGCGTGATTCCGTCTGGCGTGAGTCCGGCATCGTCGATTCCTTCCTGCCAGACGGTCCCAAGGTGCTCTGGCGTGTCAAAATCGACGCTGGTTACACCGGCCCCGCCATCGCGAATGGCAAAGTGTATCTCATGGACCGCCAGACTGGCGTCAAAGAGCGCGGCGCAGGCAATGCCTTCGCGCGCGGTGTCATTCCCGGCACGGAGCGTGTGCTCTGTCTCAATGCGAAGACCGGCGCACAAATCTGGGAGCATCGTTACCACTGCACCTACACCATGAGCTATTCCACCGGCCCGCGCTGCACGCCCGTGGTGAGCGAAGGCAAGGTATGGACCGTCGGTGCGGAGGGAAATCTTTTCTGCCTCGATGCCATCAACGGCAAAGTGTTGTGGTCACATGACTTCAAAGCCGAATACGATGTTCGTACGCCGATGTGGGGTTTCGCCGGACATCCGCTGCTTGATGGTCAGCGCCTCATCTGCCTCTGCGGCGGTCCCGGCAGCGTGGCGGTGGCCTTTGACAAGGACAGCGGCAAAGAACTCTGGCGCGCGCTCAATGCCCGCGAACCCGGCTATGCGCCGCCAACGATGATTGAGGCCGCTGGCAAGAAACAACTCATCCTCTGGCATCCGCAGGCCGTGAACTCACTCGATCCCGCCACCGGCAAGGTTCTTTGGTCGCACCCATGGGAAGTGCGCGCCGGCCTCACCGTCGCCACTCCACGACTCGCGGGTGATCTGCTGCTGTTCAGCTCGTTTTACACCAGCTCGAAATGCTTCAAGACCGACGGCACGCTCGTCTGGGAAGGCAAAAGTTTCAGCGAAAAGAACACCGACACATTGCACAGCCTCATCAGCACACCCTTCATCGAGAACGGCCACATCTACGGCGTATGCAGCTACGGCCAGCTCCGCTGCCTGAAGCTCGACACTGGCGAGCGCCTCTGGGAAACCTTCGCCGCCACCACTGGCGACGCCCCCGTGCGTTGGGCGAACGCCTTCATCATCAAACACGCAGACCGCTTCTTCCTCGCCAACGAGCAAGGCGATCTCATCATCGCCAATCTCACACCGAAAGGCTACGAGGAGGTCAGCCGCGCCAATCTTCTCAAACCGACCACCACCGATCCAAGACGTGCCGTGGTATGGTCGCATCCCGCCTTCGCGAACCAGTGTGTCTTCATGCGCAACGATGAGGAAATCGTCTGCGCGTCACTGGCCAAGTAGGATGGGTGTGGCGACAGCCCACCCGTCCCTTGGCGCATTCGCGATCACCCACCGCCCCCAAACCGTCGGACGGCGCTGCGAAGAAAGTCACAGACCTGTTGCAGGTCTCGTGACGCAACACACACCCAAGCTACGTCGCAACGTCCAGCTTACGCAGGATAAACGCCTCGCAGATGCGGTAGTAGAGTCCCATGGACTCGATGTCGATCCATTCGTCGAGTCCGTGTAGGTTGCCGACCAGCGGGCGTGACAGCACGACCGGAATGCCAAATTGCGCGATGAACCGCGCGTCGCTGCCGCCGGAGGCGCGCACGAGCCGGACGGGTTCGCCCGTCAGTTCCTGAGTGACTTGCAGATAGAGTGAGTCAGGCGCGAGATGGGTGGATTCCGCACCCATGACGTGCTCGACGGCGATTTCTGACCCCGCGAGTTCGCGAATTGTCTTCAGCAACGATTCCTGCGTGTGTGGCGGCGGGAAACGCAGGTCGATGTGCGCCGAAGCTTCGCCGGGAATGCAGTTCATCGTTTGATTCGGTGTGTTCAGGATCGTCGGCACGCAGGTGGGATACCAGTGGTCGTCCGAGTCGGTGCTCTTGAG
>JBDNIB010000019.1:0-1624 GCA_041688535.1 Prosthecobacter sp. | reverse complement strand
CGCGTTGCCACACCCTGATGAATGGCTTCGCCCAAGGCTTCAGCGCGTTGCAGCTCGATCTCAGCACGTCCGAAACACCAGGCAGCCAGCTTGATGCGCTGACGCAGCTCGGCCTCACGCCCGGTGAGGCGAAGTTCGCCGATCCGCACGGCACGCAGGGCAGCATCGAGATGCGGGCGCGTTCGTATTTGCATGTCAACTGCAGCGTCTGTCATCGCTTCAACAGCGGCGGCACCGTGCCCAGCTTCATGGACATCGACGCGGCGCTGAAGGAGGCGAAGCTCATCGACTTCAAGCCCGTGCAAGGCGACCTCGGCCTGGCCGATGCCCGCGTCATCGCTCGCGGTGATCCGAGTCGCAGCGTGCTGCTCTATCGCATGGCCACTGCGGGCGGTGGCCACATGCCTTACCTCGGCGGTCGGCTCGTCGATGACCGTGGGCTCATCGTCGTGCGGGATTGGATAGCGAGCATGGGAGCGAGGCCGCAAGACGTCAGCCCCGCCACGCGCATTCAACGCGAGGCGGAGGAACAAGCGCTCACCCGCCTGAAGGGAGGAGACGCCGCAGCGCTCGACCCACTGCTAGCCACCGGCAGCGGTGCGCTGAGCGTCGCCCTCGCGGTCATGGATGGATCGCTCCCAGGCGGGTTGCGCACACAGGCCATCATCAAAGGCAGCGCCATCGCTGACCCACTGCGCCGCGATTTGTTCGAGCGCTTCCTTCCCGAATCGCAACGCCGCCAAGTTCTTGGCCCCGACTTTCAGAATGCCGCACTGCTTGGGGAAAAAGGCGACGCCACTCGCGGCAAGACGCTCTTTGAAGGAGTCTGCGTCGCCTGTCATCGCGTGAACGGATCCGGCATCGACTTCGGCCCTGACCTCAGTCACATCGGCACGAAATGGAATCGCGCTGGCATGATCGAGCAGATCCTCACTCCATCGAAGATCATCGAGCCGCAGTGGAAACTCACCACCATCGAACTCAAAAGCGGCGGGAGCAAAGCGGGCTTTATCGCAGCGAGCACCACCACCGAGATGACCCTGAAACAAGCCGGTGGCATAACCGAGGAAATCCCCGCTGCGCAAATCACGAAGACCAGCGCGGCCACCATCTCGATCATGCCCGAAGGCCTGCTGCAAAATCTCACCGCACAGGAAGCCGCCGACATGCTCCAATATCTCGATTCGCTGAAACAACCATGACCACCCACGACGACACCGCCAGACGCGCCTACTGGGCCGAGCAAATGGAACAGGGCTATGCCATCGTGCAGAAGCTCATCACGTTTCCTGTGAACGAATGTGGCGAGCGCTTCGCTTCCATCCCTGAGGCTGCTGCGGCTGCGAATGTGGAGATGCTGTTCTCCTCCAGCAAGATCGCGGGCGGCCTGGACCGAGTCTATTTTCTGCGCGAGAGTCTCGTGCACGATGTCATCACCATCGGTCGCGAGATGAATGAGCGAGGCTGGATTTTGACAATCGAGGATGGGTTCCGCTCGCTGGACATGCAGCGTCAGCTCGTTCGCAAGCCATCGGTATTCGACACGGTTTTGAAGAAGTGCATCTGGGAACTCGGCGGCGTGATTCCGACGCCGGAGATGATGTTCCGCCGCGCCATCGTGCTG
>JBDNIB010000172.1:0-4504 GCA_041688535.1 Prosthecobacter sp. | reverse complement strand
TGAACATCAGCAAGAAGGACAAGATGGGCGAACGGCAGCGCGATCTGCTCCAACGCTTGCGGGCCGCAGGGTGGCGGAACTAAAAGGAAGAATGGAAAGATGGCTGCAGACATCGTCCCCGACTTTTTCCTCCAATTTAATCTTCTCCAACTTGAGGTTCCGCGTGGGAAATCGCGGCAACTTCAGGAACCACTTCAACCGAACCGCTCCCCGCGTCGTCAAGGTTTGGGACCAACAGCTCCAGTTCTTTCCCGTTCGCCTGTGCCTCCGCGAATGAACACGGAAGAGCGTCAGCCTTTGCCGCACCGGCTACTTCCAAGGGACGATGAAGAGCGATGCCTAAATTGGACTTCACTATAGCGAAATGTTCCTGAGTGCGGGCTGGCGTTTCGTTGAGTCGCTCGGAGATTCTGTCAAAAATTCCACGCTGCCGTTCTTGGTCATCGGGACGTGCTGGTGCTTCTGGTGGGTCAATCAAACGAAGGCCCGCTGCCTCATAGGCCGCGAGAACGAAGGTCTGGCAGCAAAGCCCGCGTCCGGGCAGCTCAGGATGGGGAACCAGTCTGCCATCCGCAGCAAACCATTCGCCGAGCGGCGGGCTAAATCCGTATGGGAGGCCCGGATTATTATTTTTGCTGTAGATGGCGAGGAAGACACGGCGAAGGGCTGGAATTTCCACTTTGTCCACGAGGCAGAGCACACAGAGTTGTTCGGGCCGTGGATTCTCGTGAAGGAACCGTCTCCTTTTGGTGCCACCATAGTGCCCCATGAGATGGAGCACGTTCGTCCCGCTCTGCGGTGTGCGATAAAGGACGCCTGTATGCCAAGTGCCATCCGGAAGCTTTTCGATCGTTACTCCGACGTAGCTCTCAGGAACATCCAACTCCTCGCCGGGAGGCCACGTAAATACACGGTCCATTTGTTAGAGGCGTCTGAGGATTGCGTCTGCGTTCTTGCCGAGGGCAAGCAACCGGCGGTGGACTGCCTCGCGCAGGCGAGCCCGGTTTGGGAGATGCGATTTAGCTGTGCGGCTAAACGTGAGCAGCGAGATCAAAGCGTCGGGAGGATACTGCGCTTCTCTGTCGGCTATAACCATGAGGTCGGCGTCACACTGTTTGAAGTTTCCCGAAGAGATCAGATCTTCCAGCTTGTCCGCCAACTGATCGGTGCCGTCGTCGATGAATCCTTTGTCCATCTTGGTGAGGACTTCATCATACCATGGCGGGTTAGCCACTATGAAATCCACCTGGCCCATTTCAGTTTCGTCCAGATCTTCAAAATTGGGTTCGGCAACGGGCGTTGCTTCCGGTTGGGCACCTGCATCCTTCCGCTTATTGCGTTCTTCTTTCCGCCCAGCAGGCAGCAGAGGTGAGGTGAGCATCCCATAAAGGGCGAAGAGATGCTCTACCCGTTCGCGGTCACTCTTGAAGGGTGCATACCGGTAGCAGCGGTCAACGGCACGATCGAGTTCCGAGTGTGCCTTAGCCAGTGTTGCTGGCATTGTCAGTGGATCGTAGAGGTCCGCGAGCGTGCTGCCACCTTCGGGCGGAAGAAATGGCGAGCGTGCTTCAAGAACTGAACGAGCGGCTGCTTCTACTGCACTGATCTGCTTGGCATCAACTACATCAGGCCATGGGAAGTTGTTGTAAACGAGCTTGATCGAGTATTGAAAGTCGGACTTCAGCCGCCCCGTGACTACTTTCATCCATGCCATGTGCATGGCCGAAGTAAGGATGCCGAAATGCCATGGCTTAGCGTCTGGAATGATGCGGAGTTTGTTGCTGCTTAGAACCTCTGGTTGAAGGAACCCCATCGGTATGTATTTCCTTCGCTCGGAACTTACCTCGGGTATGACCATGTAGGGCCGCGGTGGAATGAATTCCACGTGGAAACGCCGGGGCTTCTCCGCAAGCTTTTGAGTGGGAGGACTCTTGCTGGCAGTGCGGTAAACTCTAACTGCTTCGATCCGCTTCAGGCACTCAGGCAGTTTTTGCAGCGCTGCGGGCTCGGCGTCGCCAAGCCAAAGGCACCAGCGTTCAATCGAGTTAATGAATTCGTCAGCACCGAACCACCGGCGGAAGTAAGGAGCAGAGCCTGGCTCGATATCGAGGAAGGCAGCGCGCTCATCAGGCGTGAATAGGTAATGGCCACCATCAATGGGTTTATTACCGATACCGATTTTCGGCGCATCGCACAAGGGCTCGGAGCGGTTTATAATCGCCTTGTCAGGTCCATTGATGAGGTAAGGCGAAATATTTGACACTGTGATTCCCGCAGTGCTCCCGGTTTTCGGGTCGGTGTCGTAGATGTGCTTTGGCGATACGTCAAAAGCGCCGAACCCGATGATGACGACATGGACGTGCGCCGCTCCACGCGCTTCGCTAGCCCACGGAAAGGTTCGGTGAGCGAAGTGAATTTTGAGATGATACCTCTGGAAAAGTGGATTCCACAACGTTCCTGCCTGTTCCCCCTGGGTGACACTGTTCGTTGAGACGAAAGCGCATCGCACACGCGTCCCATTGATGTAATCTGCCGCCTTTAGATACCAGCCACAGACGAAATCGAGGAGCCCATAACTTTCGACATCGCCTGCTACGAGTTTCATGTCCCGGCGTTGATCTTCTGTCTGATATTTTCCACCCACGAACGGTGGATTACCAAGCAAATAGGTGCACTCGGCAGAAGGGAGCACCGTATTCCAGTCAATGCGTAAAGCATTGTCGGGGAAAATATGTGGAGAGGTTTGCAGTGGTAAGCGTGCAAAGTCGCGTGCAAACGCTTCAGAGACCTCTTGATTCATTTGGTGGTCCATCAGCCACATTGCGGCGCGGGCAATCTCTGCGGGCCAGCGGTCAATCTCGATCCCGTAGAACTGATCGACATCAACGCGCACGAGCAAACCAAGCGCCTCGGCTTGTGTGCCATCAGCGTGGAGTTCGCGCAATGCCCGGAGTTCCAGTCTTCGTAGTTCTCGATAGGAAATAACGAGGAAGTTCCCGCAGCCGCAGGCGGGGTCGAGGAAGCGAAGGCTTCGTAGTTTGGCAAGGTAGTCTTTGATTCGAGCGGCGCGGCGTGTCGAAGCGTCGCCACTGATCGCGATGAGTTCCGCATCGAGGAATTCCAGGAACAAGGAGTTGACGACTTTCATGATGTCGCGCTCCGAAGTGTAATGCGCCCCTCGCTGGCGGCGCTCTCCCTTGTCCATGATGCCTTGGAACAGGCTACCGAAGACGGCGGGCGAAACACGCGCCCACTGGAAGGCGGCAGCATCGAGTAATGCCTTCCGCGTCGAGTGGTTGAAGCTCGGGAACGGGAGCGTTTCCCTGAAGAGGTCGCCATTCACGTATCGGAACCCACCGAAAATCTCTTTGTCGTCGGCGCTCCACTGCGTTTCCCGTGTGTTCAAAACGGCGAAGAGCTTGTTCAGCCACAAGCCAAGGTCGCTGCCATCCTCCAGAGTGCGAGTCTCAATGAAGGTTTCAAATGTATCAGGGTCGAAGACGCCGGTATCATCGGCGAAAAGGCAAAACAGCAACCGTATGAGGCAGCGTTCGAGGGGTTCATCCTTGAAGCCCCTGGCTTCGAGTTCGTCATGCAACGCGCACATCCGACCGTAAGCCTTTTGGTTCGCCGGGTCTTCCTCGCGAACGCGAACGGTTCGTTCGCCCTTAAGAAACGCGAACTTGCGGATGTAGCGGTGAAACTCGGCAAGCCCGAAGTCGGTGACGGTATAATGGCGTCCGGCGAACAGTGGTAGGTCGGCTTGGTCTTCTGGCTCCAAATCGTAGAGCGCGATGCGGGCGAAATCCGAGACGATGACGAAGCGAGGTATTTCATCGAAGCGACCTTCGCGAGCCAAGTCCTCAATGTAGGCAAAGGCTTGAGACTCGGCTGCGGTCAGAGATTTGCCACGAGTCTTGTGCTCAACAAGGAGCACGCCGCGCCAGAGCAAGTCGATATACTTGTAAGTGCCGTGAAGGCTCTTAACCGCAACTTCAAAGCTAGCGACTGTGCGGCGCTCACGGCCAAAGACAGCAAAAAACTCGTTCCAGAACGTCTGTTTGTCCGCATGCTCGCTCGCCGACTCAGCCCAGCCGCGCGAGAAGGCAATCGCGCGGTCGCGGACTTCATTCCATGAGATATTCGGCATCGTGACAGTTTAGTTGTTGGCGTAGTTCCGAACTTTTCAACTGAACAGACGGGAATCTGCCAGATGCTGAAGAGCTGGACCGGGAGGGATCCCACCTCTGACCCCCAAACCTGGATGGGCGGATGAAGCGAAGGCGGGCTTGCTGGATGTTTGACTGGCCATTTGTGGAAGTTTCCTGGAGAAAGGGGGCTATCAAAGCGGACGGGGCAATGTATGGCAAGGAGTTCCAGTCTCCTGCCGGGAATGGGGAGGCTGGAGGCTCTGGAGGGCTGGAGTTTGGGGCTGCGGGACCTTGAAAAACGAGTTCCGCGCGCCGCCAGTCCCGGACTGGAGGCGTGAGTCCGGAGCCTAGCG
>JBDNIB010000171.1:0-5415 GCA_041688535.1 Prosthecobacter sp. | reverse complement strand
TCGTCGGAGTAGCCGTAGTTGCCGAACTCCATGACGTAGTTGATGCGTACGCCTTTGTTGCCGTCGTCGTCGTTGTCGGACTGCCACATCGTGCCGAAGCTATCGACGGCGACTTCCCAGTTGTTACGGAAGTTCCAGGCGAGCATCTCGACGTTGCTACCGTCCAGCTCGCAGCGGAAGACCATGCCTTGCTGATAAGGGCGGTTGTTTTGGTTGGTGCATTTGACGCCGTGGATGTCGGTGATGAGTTCGCCCTTGGCATCGCAGAGCTGTTTGCCGGCGTTGCCGAAATTGAAGTAGAGGCGGCCATCGGGGCCGAAGTGGAAGGCGTGGATGCCGTGGTCGTGCTGCGCGCCGCCGATCTTGGTGAACATGAGTTCTTTGCGGTCGGCCTTGTTATCGCCGTTGTCGTCGATGAGCCAGAAGACATCGTCGCCGCAGGAGATGAGCGCCTTGTTGCCGAGGACGCAGATGCCGTGGGCGCTGTCCACATCGCGGCCCTGATAAAAGACGGTGGATTTGTCGGCCTTGGCGTCGCCGTCGGTGTCTTCGAGGATGAGGATGCGGTCGCCCTCAGCGCGTTCGCCGTTGTGCTTGCGGTAGTTGACGACTTCGCAGACCCAGACGCGACCACGGTGGTCGATGTCGATGCTGGCGGGGCTGAGCATCATGGGCTCGCTGGCGAAAAGCTGCACGGTGAGTTCGGGATGCACGTCGAGCTGCTCGGTGGACTCGGCGGGCTCGTGACTGGCACCCGCGACGGCGCTGGCGGCGAGGAGGCCAGGGTTCTCCGTGTAAACGCTGAACTCGACGCTGGTGCCGCCGCCCTGCTTCGTGCCGCCTTCATCCAGCGCGCCGCGTGCCTTGAAGCGCTTCGTGCCTGCGGGGAGATTGAAAGCGATGACGCTGTTTGCGTGGGTGCCGATGCCGTATTCGATGGCCTTGCCAGCTGAGCGAAGTTCATTGCCACCGGCGTTGGCATTGACGCGAACGGCTCCAAAGCCGGACTGCGCGGACTTCCACTCGATCTCGGTGAGTTTCTTTTCGCTACCATCGGCGAGGATGAGGCGTGGCTCGGCCCAGTCCGCCCAATCGGCGGTGAAGCCGTTGCCGCCATCGGTGACGACGAGGAAGAGTTCCTTCGCACCTTCGAGCAAGACATCAATTTCGACGCTGTGGTTCGGCGTGGCGTTGTTGATGAGCTTCGATTGGAAGAGCGGCTTCGGCACGGCGTAAGTGAGAGCGGGCGCGAGGAGGGCGAGCAGGATGAGTTTCATGTGAGGGCGGAGAGTACGCGGACATGACGGAGGGGCTATCGCGGAGATGGACGGAATACCGTTGGTGTTCGGCCTTGGGTGAAAGCGGTTTCATGGAGTGAACCCAAGGGAGCACTCGCCAAGGCTCGGCACCCTTGGGCTGAATGACGCAAGCCCGTTGGGCTTGGGAGGAGGTTGTTGGCTGGAATGAAGCTGGAGAGCTGGCGGAGTGCTGCGGACTCGGAGGTCCGCGCTCCAACGGAACCGCACACGGAGTGTGCGGACCACTTCACTTCACGTCTTCGTCGAGATGAGTGGCGAGGTGCTTTCTCAATTCGGTGCGGGCGCGGAAGAGGAGGCTCTTCACGGCGGGGAGGGACATCTTCAAAATGGTACAGATCTCCTCGTATGGGAGGTCCTGGCGGCCACGGAGGATGACGGCTAGGCGCTGCTTTTCAGGCAGGGATTCGATGGCCTTGTCGAGCGCATCGTGAAACTCAGCCTTGGAGAGGTTTTCATCCGCGCCGGGGACGCTGTGGTCGGCGAAGTGCTTCGGCGGTTCATCATCGTTCTCCTGCTCGATGCTGACTTCCTTGCGGCGGGAGCGGCGGCGGGTTTCGTTGAAGACGAGGTTGCGGGTGATGGTGTAGAGCCAGGTGGTGAACTTGGCGGTGGGCTCGTAACGCGGGGCGCTACGCCAGACGCGGATGAAGACCATCTGCGCGATGTCGTGCGCGTCATCGACATTGTTCAACATGCGGGCGCAGGTGCCGATGATGGCGTTCTGATGCAGCTCGACGAGTTTTTCAAAGGCCTTCACGTCGCCCTCTTTCACGCAGAGCATGAGGCGCACGCTCTCGGCGTCGGCAGACTCCTCCGCACCATCGGCGACCGCCTGGGCTGGTGGGTGAGGTGCGTTCCGTTCCGGTTCTGGCATGAGGTAGGCGGGCAGTGTGAACGCCATGCTAGCGAAGGTCATAGACGATGTAAACCACCGGCGGCAGGGAATGGTTGCGGGCAAAGTTTGACGCAGCAGATGCAGCCGGATAGCATGGCCGCTCGTTTCACCCTCCAACCATCCTCAATCATGAAGCTCGAAACTCTTTGCCTCCATGGCGGCCAGACGCCTGATCCCACCACCGGCTCGCGCGCGGTGCCGATTTATCGCACGGCCAGCTATGTGTTCAAAAGCACCGAGCATGCGGCAAACCTGTTTGCGCTGAAGGAGCTGGGGAACATCTACACGCGGTTGATGAATCCGACGACGGACGTGCTGGAAAAGCGCGTGGCGTTGCTGGAAGGCGCGCACGAAATGGCCGGACTCGGTCTCGCCTCTGGCACCAGTGCGGTGTTTTACTCGATCATCAATCTGGCGCAGGCGGGTGACAACATCGTCTCCGCACGGAACCTCTACGGTGGCACCTACACGCAGTTCAAGGACATCCTGCCCGCGCTGGGCATCACGGTGAAGCTGGTGGACAGCAACGACCCCGAGAACTTCCGCAAGGCGATCGATGACAAGACGCGAGCGCTGTTTTGCGAGTCCGTTTCCAATCCGGCGCTGGAGATCGCCGATCTGGAGGCGATCGCGAAGATCGCGCATGACAACGGCCTGCCGCTGATCGTGGACAGCACCTTCAGCACGCCGTATTTGACCAAGCCGCTCGAACATGGTGCGGACATCGTGGTGCATTCGCTGACGAAGTGGTTCGGCGGTCACGGCGCAGGCATCGGCGGCATCGTGGTGGACAGTGGGAAGTTCAACTGGGCTGCGGGCAAGCATCCGCTCTTCACCACGCCGGACAATAGCTACCACGGCCTGCGCTGGGGCATCGACCTGCCCGCACCGCTGCTGCCGCTGGCCTACATTTTGCGCATGCGTACCGGCCCGCTGCGGAATTTGGGTGCGTGCATTGCACCGGACAATTCGTGGTTCCTGCTGCAAGGCATCGAGACGCTGCCGCTGCGCATGGAGCGGCATTGTGAGAACTCGCTGGCGGTGGCGAAGCATCTCAAGGCGCATCCTGGCGTCACCTGGGTGCGTTTCCCCGGCCTCGAAGATGATCCGCAGCATGCGGCGAGTCAGAAATACCTGCGTGGCAAAGGCGGCAGCATGGTCGTCTTCGGCATCAAGGGCGGCAAGAAGGCGGGTACCAAGTTCATCGACAACCTGAAGCTCGTCTCGCACCTCGCGAATGTGGGCGATGCCAAGACGCTGGCGATTCATCCGGCAAGCACGACGCACAGTCAGCTCAGCGAGGAAGCGCAGGCCGCTGGTGGCATCACGCCGGATCTCGTGCGGCTCAGCGTCGGGCTGGAGCACATTGATGACATCCTCGCCGATCTCGATCAGGCGCTGGCGCAGGCGGTTTAACTCTCCATCCACATGAACGACCAAACCTGGGACGCCACCTTCCGCGAACTGTTTGAACGCTGCGCTAAACTGCATCGCGGTGGCGACACACGCGGCGCGAACTGGTTCACGGCGAACGATAAAGCCTTCCTGACTTCGATTGGCTACACGACGCAGGAATTTTTCGACTTTGTCGATGACCACTGCCGCTACGGTGCCGAGGGGCCGACGCTTGAGACGGCGTTGCTCATCGCAGCCGTGCGGCGTGATTATTTTCGCGTGATCATGGGTGGGGAATTCAGCGGGAAGATCGTGCTGCCCAGCGAACTGCCGCCGAAACCCGCCGCTGTCGATGGCATTCCTTGGCTGCCGCGACTTCTCGTCAAAGCGCGGGCAAAACTGCATGGCGAGATGGACCCGGACACGATGTTTGGCTGCGGCGGTGATCGTGCATTCTTTGAGCAGCACAAACTACACCCCGCCGATTTTCTGCGCGTGACGTGGGCGGCAGGGGACGATGACCGGAAGATCATCGACTTCGTGAAGACGGGGAAGATGTGAGGGGGCGGGCAGGCGTTGAAGCCATGGTACCCGGAAGGAGATTGAAGCGACTCAGTTGCGCGCTGGAACCTGATTGTCGCCGCCGTTACTCTGCCAGCAGCATTTCCTTCGCCGTTTGCAGGTGCTTGAGATGCTCCGGCGGCAGTTCGGGATACTTCAGCTTCATGCTCTGCATCTCCTGCAAGATCGCGGCGCTGACGATGAGGCGCATGTTCTGCTTGTCGTCGGCGGGGACGACATACCACGGGCACTTTTCCGTGGCAGTGGCGCGGATGGCCTCCTCGTAAGCGGCCATGTATTCCTTCCAATGCCTGCGTTCGGCCACGTCGCCCTCCTCGAACTTCCAGTTTTTTCTCGGCGTGTCGATGCGGGAGAGAAAGCGCTTCTTCTGCTCCTCGTTCGACACGTTGAGGAAAAATTTCACGATGAGGATGCCGTTGCGGTGGCAGTAGCTTTCAAAATGACGGATGTCCTTGAGGCGGTCGGCAAAGAGCTTGTCGATGTCCTTCGTTGTCTCGGCAGGCAGGCGTTGGACCTTGGTCACGATCTCAGGATGCACGCGACAGACGAGCACCTCCTCGTAATAACTGCGGTTGAAGATGCCGATGCGCCCGCGTGGCGGCATCACGCGCGTGGTGCGCCACAGGAAGTCGTGGTCGAGTTCTGCGGATGTGGGGCGTTTGAAGGCATGGCATTCCACGCCCTGCGTGTTCACGCCGTTCATCACATGCTTGATCGTGCTGTCCTTCCCCGCCGCGTCCATAGCCTGAAACACCAGCAGCAGCCCCTGGCGGTCCTGCGCGTACATTTTCTGCTGCAATTCATCGATTTCCTCGCGGAACTCGGCAATGAGCGACTCGTAGTGCGCATCGCTCTTGTAGAGGCTTTTCACCTTGGTCTTCGCCTTCTTGATGCGAAACGGTTTGCCATCCGGCACGCGGAAGTCTTCGGGATCGAGCTTGAGTTTCATGCGGTAAATATCAGAACATGGCAGGATTAACAGCAATGCGGGTTGATGAACAGAACGAACTGCAAGAAGGCGGCCATGCCGGCAGTTTTTTTGGCTTCATGTGTCTTGAAGTCATCGCCACAATCAGGTCAGCCGGAGCGCACGCGTCCCGCGTGCTGTCATCCGCGTCCCGCGGATGGCTGGTCTGTCGCAGGCATGGCTGCGGCGTGAACGAATCAGGCAAGCGGCAGTCAGGGGACGGAGTTCGGCGGGACGCCAAAATCAGCACGCGGGAC
>JBDNIB010000170.1:0-14475 GCA_041688535.1 Prosthecobacter sp. | reverse complement strand
TTGCTCACACTCCAGGTGGTGCCGTCGATGCCCACCAGACGCAGTTTGCCAAAGCAGCAGCCGGGATGCAGCACCACGTCGGCCAGAGGACGTAAAGTTTTCTGCATGAAGATCTCGAAGATGTCGGGACCAAGGCGGGAGCGGCGTTGGCTGAGAGCTGAATCGGCGAGAGACATGCCGAAATACTGCTGCAAGCATTGTGAGAAGCGACCCGTAAAAGGCAGGCAGTGAGCGATGAGGCCGACGATAATTTGCCAGGATTGAATCTTACGCCTCGGGCCTTGATGCGCCGCATCATCGAAAGCGGCACAGTCACTTGGATCCCAGCGCAAGAGGTCAAGGATACGGCTGATGAGATCGAGAGATTGAACTTCCGTGGATGATAATGCGGCTGCGGCTACGTTGGATGATGGAGGCATCCGTAGCTAATTAGCCACAAAAATGAAAAGTACAGTAATTATAACTTAACGGCATTGGCGCTAGGCGTTCGCGGTCGGCGTGGCAGATTTCTTTAATGCTCGTCAGTCCAGATGTCATGGAATCATCAACTGGAGATTTGCCCGGCCAGAAACTCCTCCGGGGTCATCACGGGAATGGGGCTGGCTTAGAAATGCTTCGTGTTGCGGGTAATGAGAACATCGGCTGCACAAGCTTCCGCAGCGGCGAGCTGAAGGGCATCCGCAAAGTCGCTCATGCCGTAGTTGGTGGCTTTGTTGGCGTCAGATTTCGTCGTCTCGGCTACTTCGACCCATTGAAGCAGATCGCGAATGAAGCTGCGGGCCACATCCTTCGAGCTGGCATGGCCGCGCACGATGTAGAAGGCATTCGAAAGAGTGTGCGAAGCGATCCATGCCTCATGCTGGGTGGAAGAAACGCAGAAGCGTGCCAACTGCCTGCTTCCCTCTGCCCCTTTACGCTGGTAGAAGTCATCCAGCAGCACGTTACTGTCGATGAACACTTTCACAGCCTAATGGATGTGTTTAGCGGTGAGATAGGCCAAGCGTGGGTCTTGCTCCATTTCGTGACGGGGAAGCAGCGATCCCTTGCCAGACCATTTCGTGAGGAAACTCTCCAAGGCCGCCGACCTGCGGTCTGTCTCAGTTTTGGCAAGCGTGGAATCGCTGACTCGCACCTGGGCTTTACCTCCACGGATGACGCCAAAAAAACGCAGGCCTTCTTGCACCGGCAAGCCGGGAAGACTTTCAACAGGATATTCCAAGGTTATCGCACTCATGATGCCCGCAGTGTATCCAATTCAATCTCAACCCGCAATCTCTAAATCCCACATGAACACCACCCCCATCCTCCAAATCTCCGGCGAGTCCGGCGGCGGGCAATTGCTGCGGTCGTCGCTGGCGCTTTCCGTGGTCACCGGGCAGGCGTTTCGGATGACGAACATTCGCGGCAAGCGGCCGAAGCCGGGGCTGATGCGGCAGCATCTGACTTGTGTGAAAGCGGCGGCGGAGGTTTGCGGTGCGAGCGTGGAGGGCTCGGAGCTTGGATCGGTGGAGCTGCTGTTCCAGCCTGGGAAAGTCGTGGGCGGGAACTACGCGTTCGCGATTGGCTCCGGTGGCAGCACGACGCTGGTGTTGCAAACGCTGCTACCTGCTTTGCTGCATGCGGAGGCCGCGAGCACGCTGCGGATTGAAGGCGGGACGCACAATCCGATGGCTCCGCCGTTTGAGTTCATCGAGCAGTGCTATCTGCCGGTGCTTCAAGGCATGGGCGTGAAGGCTTCCGTGGCTCTGGAACGGCCTGGATTCATGCAGGCGGGTGGCGGCGTGATCACGGCTGCGGTTTCTCCCATCAAGAAGTGGAAAAAGCTCAAGCTGATCGAGCGTGGCGAGCCGGTGGAGACGTTTGGGCGTGTGCTGCATGCGCATCTGCAACGCGCGATCGCGGAGCGTGAGATCAACACGGCCTCGAAGCTGCTGGACTGGCCTGCGAATCACATTGAGCTGCGCTACGCGAACGAGAGCACCGGTCCGGGCAATGCGATCCTGCTCGGAGCACGGTTTGCGAACGTGTGTGAGATTTCCAGCGGCATCGCGCAGATGGGGAAATCGGCGGAAGCGGTGGCGACGGCCGCGGCGAGGGGCTTGCGCGGCTATTTGGCCTCTAGCGCACCCGTGGGCGCGCATTTGGCGGATCAACTGCTGCTGCCGCTGGCGCTGGCAGGCGGCGGGGTGTTTCACACGCTGTCGATCACCGACCACTCGCGAACGAACATGGCGCTGATCGAGCAATTCCTGCCAGTGAAGTTCACCGTGGAGGAACGAGAGGCGGGGGTGAGGTGCGTGATCTGCTGAACGACCTACCGTGTCACCCGCAACTCGACGTTCTTGCCGCCTGCAACGACATCGAAAGTCCAGTCGCCTGCGCAGGGCTTTTGTTCCTTCGTCGTGACGGTCCCGTCCAGCGATTCGAGGGCGGGAACGTCGGCGGCACTGTAGCTGATGGTGAGTTTTACTTTGCCGACAATCGGGCCGGTTTTTTCGTCGAGCTTGAAGCTGCCGTGCATCACGCGGGCGCAGGCGACGGCTGCGGCGGGATCTTCCGGGGTGAAAATGACGCTGCCCCAGCTCACGGGGGTGCCGTTCACACTCACTTTGCCGTTGATGGCGGTGCGTTTGGCCGGTTTGAGAAAGCCTTGGTTGCGCAGCCAGTCGCGCAGATGGCCGCTCCAGGTGCCGAGCACGGGATCGCCGAGAAACAGGCCGACACCATGCGGGCCGGGGCGGTAGATGTGCAGTTCGGCGGGCACTTTGTTTTTGCGACAGGCAAGATAGAAGGCCACGGCGTTTTCGGCGGGAACGACGGTGTCCTCATCGGTCTGGAAGATGAAGGTGGGCGGTGTGTTGGCGGTGACGCGCGTCTCGGTGCTGACGTGCTTGGCGAGTTCATCGGTGTCATTCGGACCGAGCAGATTCTTGCGCGAGCCTTTGTGGCCGAAGTCCTCGATCATCGAGATGACGGGATACGTCGGTGCAGCGAGATCCGGCCGGGCGCTGACTTGATCCACGGCATCGTTGGTCATGCCCTCGGGCTTTTCGTCAAACATCGTCGCTGCCATGGAGGTGAGATGACCACCGGCGGAGAAGCCGATGATGCCGATGCGGTTTGGATCAATGCCATATTGCTTGGCATTCGCCCGCACATGCCGGATCGCCCGCTGCACGTCGATGAGTTGCGTCGGAAAATGATAACCCTGGCTGCCAAGACGGTAATGCAGCACGAAAGCGGAGACGCCGAGGCCGTTGAACCACTTCGCCACCTGCGTGCCCTCATGATCGGCGGCAAGACCGCCGTAGCCGCCGCCAGGACACACAACGAAGGCCGCGCCATTCGCTTTCTCCTTCGCCGCAGGCCACGCATACACAAACGGCTGGTCCTTGTCCTCGTTCCCTTTCGCACCGGGCGCACCATCGGGCCAGAGGCGGACCTTGGCGGGTTCGGCGTGTGCCAGGGAGGCTAAAAGGACGGCGGTGAAAAGAGAAAGCTTGTTCATGGATGGGGTGTTCTGTTAATCCTGTCATTCCAACCCGTTCTTTCACCCGCCATGATCTCCCGCCGTCATTTCCTCTCCACCAGCCTCGGCGCTCTCAGCGTCTCCACGTTGCCCGCCATCGAGCCGATCAAGCGTCCCGGCAAGGGCCGCATGCAACTCGGCGTCGCGGCGTACAGCTTCCGCGAGAACTTCCAGTGGATGCGTGACAAGGAACAAAAGCCGAAGGGCGACCGCAAAGCCTGGAGCATCCTCGATTTCATTGACTGGTGTGGGGATAACAACGTGCCGGGAGCCGAGGTGACGAGCTACTTCTTCCCGCCGGACGTGGATGACGCCTTCCTGCTTGAAGTGAAACGCCGCGCCTACCTGCGCGGGGTGCAGCTCGCTGGCACCGCTGTGGGCAACAACTTCGCTTTACCAAAAGGTGAAAAACTCAACGAGCAGATCGCCTACACGAAGAAGTGGATTGATCATTCCGTCGTCATGGGCGCACCGCATATCCGCGTGTTCGCCGGGGCGAAGCCGAAAGATCTGAGTGAGGAAGAGGCCCTGGCAAACTGCCAGGCGGCCTATCAGGAATGCCTCGACTACGCGGGCAAAAAGGGCGTCTTCCTCGGCCTGGAGAACCACGGTGGCATCGTCGCCGAGCCTGCCAACCTCGTGAAGATGGTACAGGCGGCGAACAGCCCCTGGGCCGGCATCAATCTCGACAGCGGCAACTTCCACACCGCCGATCCGTATGCCGATCTCGAAAAAATCGCCCCCTATGCGATCAATGTGCAGCTCAAAATGGAGATCAAGCGGGAAGGTGCCAAGGATGCCGAGGCTAGTGATGTGGCCCGCATCCTGAAAATCATGCGTGACGCGAATTACCAGGGCTGGTTCACGCTGGAGTATGAGAAAAAGGACGATCCGTTCGTCGAGGTGCCGAAAATTTGCGACATGCTACGGCCTCTGTTGAGTTGACAGTGGATGACGGTTGTTGACGATGGTTGACAGTGGTTCCAATCCGATGAGGCGGCGATGCCGCTTTTCAGGACAACGACTGTAAACAATCGTCAACCATCGTAAACCTCATGAAAAAACAGTTTCCCTTCGAAAAGCTCGAAGTCTGGTAGGAAGCGCGCAAACTGGTTGCTGGGGTGTATCAATGCTCGCGTAGTTTTCCGCGTGATGTGCGGTTTGGGCTGACCAGCCAGATGACTCGTGCCGCTGTTTCTGTGGCAAACAATCTCGCAGAAGGTTGCGGCAGATCGAGCTTCAAAGATCAGGCCCATTTTTCTAATCAAGCTCACGGTTCGCTCATGGAAACCGCCTCTGACCTCATCATCTCCACCGACCTTGGCTTTGCTTCTGTTCCAGCAACCGACCCACTTCTCGATCAAGCCTACGACCTCGGCGTGCGCATCCACAATTTGCGAGACTCCCAACTGCGCCGCGCGGAAGCTCTTTGAAAACAACCGTCAACGACTGTAAACAACGGTCAACTACCGCAAACTTCCCTTTTCCCATGTCCTCCCAAGCCCCCACTGTCGTCATCGAAAACTTCTTCCCCTGCCTCGAAGGCGGGCGGCATCCGGTCAAGCGGGTCATTGATGAGCCGCTGGACATTTGGTGCGACATTTTCAAAGACGGTCACGATGTGATGAGCGCGGTGCTGCGCTGGCGTCTGGTGGGCACGCGGCGCTGGTTTGAGGCACCGATGAAGATGCTGGACAACGACCGCTGGCAGGGGCAGTGCAGTTTTTCCAAGGCTGGACGCTGGGAATATGTCGTCGAAGCCTGGGGTGACTCGTTTCGTTCCTGGAAAAAGACCTTCGCCGTGCGGGTGCAGTCGAAAGACCCTGATGCGCCGATCGAGGCCAAAGAAGGCGCGCGGCTGCTGCGTGATGCCGGAAAACGCGCGCGGGCAGCCGGCGTGCCGATCGCAGCGAATCAGCTCGAGGACTGCGCCGATCTGCTCACCACCGTGGCTCCGGGCGATCTCATGGACGTGTTGCTGTCCGACGAAATGCAGGGCCTGATGGATCAATATCCAGACCGTGCGCAGTCCACCACCTCCGCCGCGTTGGGCGTGATCGCGGAGCGTGAACGTGCGCGCTATTCCGCCTGGTATGAATTTTTCCCGCGTGGTGCCGAAGGTCGCAGTGACAAGCATTCCACCTTCCGCGACTGCCTCGGTCGGCTCGACCACGCGGCGCACATGGGTTTCGACGTGATTTACTTTCCGCCGATCCATCCCGTCGGCATTACGGCCCGCAAAGGCAAAAACAACACGCTCACGGCCAATGCAGATGACGTGGGCAGCCCATGGGCTATCGGTGGGCCGACTGGCGGACATCGCAAAATCGAGCCGGCGCTCGGCACGGAGAAAGACTTTGTGTGGCTGATCAAGGAGGCCAAAAAGCGCGACCTCGAAATCGCGCTCGACTTTGCGCTCAACTGCTCGCCCGATCACCCCTACGTCAAAGATCATCCTGAATGGTTCTACCAGCGGCCGGACGGCAGTATTCGCTATGCGGAAAACCCGCCGAAGAAGTACCAGGACATCTATCCGCTGAATTTCCATTGCGATGACTGGCGCAGCCTGTGGACCGAGCTGATCAGCGTGGTGCAGTACTGGGTGGACGTCGGTGTGAAAATATTCCGGGTGGACAATCCTCATACCAAGCCCGTCGCGTTCTGGGAAGAACTGATCGGCACCATCCAGCGCAAAGACCCCGATGTGCTGTTCCTCGCTGAAGCCTTCACCAAGCCGAAAATGATGCAGGTGCTGGGCAAAGTCGGCTTCACCCAGAGCTACACCTACTTCACCTGGCGCGAGGACAAGGCAGCCCTCATCGAGTATGCCACCGAGCTCACGCAGACGGACATGCGCTGGTATTACCGGGCGAATTTCTGGCCGAACACGCCGGACATCCTGCCCGAGCATTTGCAAAACGCCGGACCACAGATGTTCCGCATCCGCGCCGCGCTGGCCGCCACCATGTCATCGAGCTGGGGCATGTATTCCGGCTACGAGCTGTGTGAAAACGATCCGTATCCCGGCAAGGAGGAGTACAACAACAGTGAGAAGTACGAGCTGAAGCAGCGCGACTACGACAGGCCGGGCAACCTCACCGCCTTCATTCGTTTGTTGAACCTCATCCGCCGTGACAATCCGGCGATGCATCTGTACGACAACCTGAGCTTCCACAGCGCCGATCATCCGCAGATGCTCTGCTACAGCAAGGTCACCGCCGATTTCAGCAACCGCGTGCTCTGTGTGGTCAGCCACGATGCGTATCAAATCGCCGCCGGCATGGTGCATCTCGACCTCGCCGCCCTCGGCCTCGATGGTACTCGTCCCTTCAAAGTCACCGACCTGCTGCACAATCAAAGCTACGACTGGCAGGGAGCCGACAACTACGTTGCACTCAATCCGCACGGCACCTCAATGCATCTGTTCCGGGTGGAGCAGTGAGCCTCCGGTGAACTTGCTGCCCACACTGCTGTTGCTCGCGGCATGGCCGCTGGTGGCGCATGCGCAGACCTGGCGGCTGGAGTCATCGTCCAAGCCGGGAGAGATCGGGCATGAGGCCGCGCTGGTGATGAAGAACATCAGCGGCCCGGTGCGGGCAGAGCTGAAGCTGGTGTTCTTCGATGAGCGGCACTGCCAGATGCGGATTGTCAGCAACGCCAGCAGCAAGACCGCCAAGCCGCTGGATGAAATCGGCCGCACGCTGCAGGCCGTGGCGGTTTGCAACGGCGGCTACTTTCATGCGGGTGGTGATTTTGGTCCCGCCGGACTCGAAATCGCCCATGGGGTGAGGACGGATCAATTTTCGTCTGGCGAGTGGGTCGGCGGATTGATGGTGAAGCAGGGCAAGGCAGCGCTGGTATGGGGAACCGAGTTCCAAGACGCGCCGGACATCACCGACTTCATCCAATGCAGCCCGTGGTTGGTCAGTGATGGCCGCGTCTGGCCCGTGCCAGCATCCAAAGAGTCGGAACAACGCAATCACCGCACTTTTATCATGACGGACGAAGCTGGAAGCTGGGCCATCGGTGTCTGCAAGCGGCTGGGCTTGCTGGAGCTGGCGCATGTTCTCATCACACCGGGCATCATCACCGAGATGAAGGTGAAACGGGCGCTGAATCTCGACGGCGGCCCTTCCACCGGCCTGTGGTGCCAGAATGCGGCGGGAACGGAGCATTTTGAAAAACCCGGCTGGGCCGTGCGCAATGCCCTCGTGGTCCTGCCGCGTGATGCCAAGTGATCAAGGCAAGCTGCTCATAGGACAGACCCTTGGCTCTTTTTAAGCCTGTGGTTCCGGGATTCCGGGATCGAGTCACGACAGGCATCAGAGGAAGATCGCCAGGAATTCCTCGGGCGTCATCACGCGAAGGCCGCAGCCGGTGAAGTCAGACTTGTTGCGGGTGATCAGCACATCCGCCAGGCCTGCCACGGCACTGGCGGCTTGCAGCGCGTCTTCAAAATCCGTCAGACCATGAGTCCTCCAGGCCGCCGCGTCAGCGTGCGCCACTGTTGGCACCTCCAGCATGGCGAGCAGTGAGTCCATCATCGCCGCCGTGTCAGGCGTGCTATGCTGCCGCTCATGGTAGTAGGCCACGATGGGCAGCGTGTGCCACGCGACCAAGCCTTGGTGGATTCCCTGATCACACAGGTTCAGCACTTGGTCACTGCCAGCCTTGCCAGCCCTGGGCAATCCTGATCGTTCGAGGACAAGACAGTCCAGCAGCACATTGGCATCCAGCAGCAGTCGCAAGATCAGCGCAGATGCTTGTCATTGATGTGGGTGAGCCAGGCGTCACTTGCGTCATCCACCTGTTTCACCGAGCCTCCCCACTTTTGCACAAAACCCGTGGGCTTCTTCTGCGGCGCGCTGTCATGTGCGGCAGCCAGCACCTGCGGGACAGAGGCCACCTCAAAGGAGATCGCGTCTCCTTCCACATGAAACCGCACCCAATGATCCCCGCTGGGGAGACCTAGCGTGCCGAGGGGGGTGGATTTGCTGAGCGTGTTCATGAGTGGAAGAATACGGGTCGAGTCAGGCTTGGCAAGCGGCGTGAATCAGGGTGCAGTCTCCCAGTCTTCTCCGTCTCCGTTTTGAAAACTGCTTTGTTCTCAATCTGTCAGCCAGTTGCACACCGACGCATTTCCCGGTCCGAACCCGGACGCTGGGCCATCGGTGTCTGCAAGCGGCTGGGCTTGCTGGAGCTGGCGCATGTTCTCGTCACGCCGGGCATCATCACCGAGATGAAGGTAAAACGGGCGCTGAATCTCGACGGCGGCCATTCCACCGGCCTGTGGTGCCAGAATGCGGCGGGAACGGAGCATTTTGAAAAGCCCGGCTGGGCCGTGCGCAATGCCCTCGTGGTCCTGCCGCGTGTTTTCAAGTAATCAAGGCAAGCTGCGCAAGGGACAGACCCTTGGCTCTGCCGCTTTGACGTGCCTCCGCGGAGCGCACCTCGATCCTGCACCTCCTGAAAAAGGGATGCTAAGACAAGCGGCTGTCAGGAATCGCCCCCCCCGACCCTTTCCTGTGTTACCCATGTCCCCGGTCCGAACCGACCCCTTCCTGCTTTATTCCTTTTTGGATGATAAGCCAGGTGGAAGCGGCACAGGTCTTCCGGGCTGTCTAAACACGATCTTATGATGATTGGCTCTCCACCAATCCCGCCAGACGGGCAAATCTTGGTCGTCGTAGTCGAGCCCATTCACAGGCTGGGGAGAGTTCTCTAACATCATGTAAAGATAGGTCATAACAAGGTAGCTCCGCGAGTAAAGCACCTGTCCCCCTTCCGTCATCTTCCTTTGCCAAGGATGGATGGAGTCTGATCCCCGTTCTGAGGGCCATCACGAAGGATTTTTCACGCTTGGCAACATTCGGCTCGACTTCACTGGCACAATTCTCAAAAATGTCGGCCATAAACGCCTTGGCAGCCAAATCGACAATGTTGTGTCAGAGCGTTGTTAGATACTGCTGAGCGTTACTCTCAACCGAACCAATCCAATGATTAAAATCCTCGCCACACTCGCTGCCTTCACTGTTACGGCCTTCGCCCAAAGCGGATCCTACAAGTCCGAGTATGATCGGCTCCAGAAAGAATACGAAGCAGCGATCAAGCTGGCGCTCGAACCGATTCAAAAACGACAGGTTGCCGCTCTCGAGCAGCTCGTCCGCAAGGCATCTCAAGCAGGCGACCTCGCAACCGCCGTCACCGCCAAACAAACTCTGGACCAAATCGCCCCCAAGCAAGCCCCCATTACCAAGAATGCTACGACCGGCGCATCGAAGCGCGCAACGCTCACCGCGAACTTGATCTCTGCTAAATGGGCGGTGTTCGACACGCCCACGCAAAAGCGCATCGATACCCAATTATTCAACGCGGATGGCACCTGCAGCGGCCGACTCAATGGTAAATGGGAGGCGCTCTCGGGCGACACTATCAAGGTTTTTGCCAGCGCCCAAACCTATGACGGCATCGTCAACGATGCGGGAACGGAGATAAACTTTGAACGAATCGGTAGAACGATGCGCAAGGAATGAAGCCTAGTTGCCCCATTCACAATTTTACGAAGAAAAGATGCCAAAGAAAAGATGCCAGGCATTATGCTCCGCGCGGTTTCAACGCTAGAATGAGAAAAGACGCCAGACGTTATGAGCGCGGGCAAACTCGGGTTTCTGGGCGGCAGTCCCGAGATTTTCGCCCAATTCCCGGGAATGCGGCCAGATTCCCGGGTTTTTGGCGAAAAGGCCGGGTTGGCTGGAAATCCGCCCCCAGCCGTGGCGGCGCTCCCGGGAGCGCTGGCGGGATGGTCGGGAGCGGCGGCAGGACGCTCGGGAGCGGCGGCAGGACGCTCGGGAGCGGTGGCGGGACGCTGAGTGCTGTGTCCGGCTGCCCAGGAATGGCGGCGGGATTCCCGGTGTTGGGCGCGGGAATCCCAGGCCTGATGGCGGGACGGTCGGGAGCGGTGGCGCTACGCCGTGAGCGCTGGCGGCGCTCCTGGCGTTTTTTGAGGGCTTATTTGGACTGCCGGCAGTGCCAACAGCCGCACGGCCAGCCACCAACGGCAGCGGGTGCTGGCGGCTGAGAATCTGCTGAGGACGCGCAAGGGCGGCTTGGCCGATGAACCTAGCGGGTTGGTCATTTCGGCTCATTTTTTTTGGCTTTTGCATGGCCGCAATTCAGACTCGCCGCCGTTAGTCGTTAATTCCACCAACCAATGCGCGCTGTTACGGACCCTCATGGCAAACGGAATCATCAGACTGGATCAGGGCTGGCGCCTCGATGAGGGGCATCGGCTGGACCAGCCTCCCAACCTTCCGGTGGTCGTGAGTGTGACGAAGCGGCGGCGCCGCAACTCTAAATCCAACACCATCACCCTTATGCCAGATTTCATCCCATCCAGACGTGAAGACCGCCGTACGTGGCTGCAAAATATCAGTGACAAAGCCGCCGCCCAAGTCGTGGCCGGCGGCGGCACGGCCGCGCAAGCCACGGCGTTAGTGACGGCGGCAGACGCGGTGACCGCGTCCTACGTCGTCACCGATGCCGCCAAGACCACGCTCGATGGCAAGCGGGCGATCGAACGAGACACCGAAGGCAACCAGCTCGCGGCCATCCGCACCATCCTCAACGCCCTCAAGGTGCTGCCGGACTTCAAGTCGTCTGGTGCGGAGGCGGAACTGCAGGCGTCGGCCACGACCTCCAGCTTCGATTCTGACACCTACAAGCCGCTGATCGTGGTCTCGATCAAAGGCGGGCAGATCACGTTTGATTTCAAAAAGAAGGGCGTGGATGCGCTGGCATTCTATGCGCGCCTGGCCGGGACGACGGCCTGGACGCGGATCGGTACGGATACTTCCACGCCGTATATCGATGGCCGACCGCTGGCGGTGCCGGGCGTGCCCGAAATGCGTGAGTACATGGCGCGTGGGATGCTCGGTGACGATGAAATCGGCCTGGATAGCGACGTCGTGTGCATCACGTTCGGCGGCTAAGAGGGGATGCTGCGGGAGCGCCGCTGGAGGATCAGCGGCGCTCCCCAGACGGGCTGAAGCCCGAACTACGAACTACGAACTAGGAACCCATCTCCAAGTCTATGTTCGATCCCAACATCCCCGCCACGAACGCCGAAGCGACTTCGGCGATGTTTCGCGGCCAGTTCAACGGCCTCAAAGACCTCATCGACGCGGTGCAGTCCGTCACCGCCGCGCAGGTGGATGCGGTGACCAAGCTGCCAAGGAGAGGCACTTGCCAAGTGCCTGGGGAGAACGGGACTTGGCAAGTCCCGCTCCTTGAGCGGAGCGATGCCATGCTGAATGCCGCAAACACGCTGGTCCTCGGCTTGGCGTGGGCAGGTGGGTGAATGTGGCGTGTTGGCTGTTTGCCGCGTGCTGCGGACTCGGAGGTCCGGCGCGCCTCAGCGTGGTTGTTCCACGAGATTCCAAGTGAGATGCTGCCGTTTCGGCGCGTTCGTGTTGCATGCGCTGCGCACTATTATTTCTCCTTCTCGTGAGCGTGACCCACACCGCCACCGCTCAAGAACTGCAATGGTTCAAGGGCAATACGCATACGCATTCGCTGTGGAGTGATGGGAATGATTTTCCGGAGATGATCACGGATTGGTACAAGGCGCATGGCTATGACTTCCTGGCGATCTCCGACCACAATGTGCTCCAGGCGAAAGAGGTGTGGATGAGCGTGCCGGCGCTGGAGAAGCGACGCAAGGCGCTGGGAAAGACGACGATGGCGAAGTATCGCGCCCGGTTTGGTGACGAGTGGGTCACCACGCGAGAAAAAGACGGCGCGACTGAGGTGCGGCTGAAAAAGCTGGAGGAGTACCGGCCCAAGTTTGAGGAACCGGGGAAGTTTTTGCTGGTGCAGGCGGAGGAGATCAGCGCGGGCATTGGCAGCGTGCCGATTCACCTGAACGCGGTGAATTTGAAGGAGGAGATCAAGCCGATCAAAGACCTCGCCAGCATCCCGGAGGTGCTACGGGCTAATTTGCAGCTGGTGAATTAGCAGTCAAACGCAATCTGACAGCAGGTATGAGCAGAGCCGGAAACAAGCGGAAAATGGCGGAAATGCCTGGAAGAGGCGGCCTTGCAGGCCGCTAAACAGCCATTGCGCTGGTTTGAGCAAAAAACGGGCGAAATGGGCTGTTTGACACAGGTTTGAGCAACCTGCGCCAGCCCCGCCCCGGCTCAAAACGGATCATCCGCAGAGCCGGTGCAGACCTCCTGCACGAGCGCTTTTTTGCGCGCTCGGGCGGTGATAGTCTTGGAAAAATTAACCAGCTCAACGAGGGGGAGCTGGTCCCAGGTGCGCACGTTATGCACCCGGCATTTGTGCTCGGCGGACTTCGCTAAATAGACATCGTTAAATGCGCCTTTATTCGCGGCTTGGCGGACGCGCCAGATCACTCTGTCACGCTTGTTTTGCTCAATCGACAGCTCAGGGTTTGCGGCCTTGTACGCACAGTCAAAATCGTGCGGGTTGGCCAGCCAGAGCAGGTGATCAAAAAGCAATGTGATGCCGTCCTGCGACAGCGAGCTAGTGCTCTCCTGTTGAGTCGCCTGGAACGTCACCTCCCGCCGCCGCTCCGCATCCTTCACATGCCACTTTTGGGTGGCGCAGGCCGCAGGCCAGAGTTTGCCGAAATAGGTGCTGCGTTGGGCTGCGGTCATGGGGGTCAAGCAGCGATGAGTTGAGTTGCCGCGAGGTCGAATGCCTTAGCGGGGTCCGTGACTTTGCCGCCCAGCAGCATGAGCCGCGCGAGCTTGCAGTGCATCCGCACCGCACCACAGGCACCGCTCGACACCTTGGTCAGCAGAGTGAGTGCCCGGCTAGTCACATCCGCGTTCTGCGACCCCTCGGGCAGGTGGATCTTGAGCAAATGCTGCACCGTTGTCTTGGCACTGTTGCGTTTCGAGCCGGACGTGAGCAGATCCAGGCTCACGTCTCGCCGCAGGCCGACCACCCGTTTGTGCTGATCCACGCGGCTAAATTGATGCTCGATAATCGGGTTACCCACCAGCGCAATCGGCACGCCCGTGAAGTCCAAAAAATCACGCAGCCAATCGCGAGCGCTCGGCGTCATGCGCTGCGCGTTATCGAGGACCATCATCGCACCTCGATCGCGGAAACAGCGAGCTAGTGCGGCCTCGGCACATTGGCCGCTGCTCACGCCCACTCCCGTGGCCTTGAGCAACTCATTGACGAGCGCACTTTTGCCGCCCGTCCACTTCCACAAATGAATACTCACAGTCGTCGTTTTATTCGCGGCAGTGTAAAGGCGTACAGCGCAGCTTTTGCCGGTGCCCGCCGGTGCATGCGCGATGCCGATGTCGCCGCATTTTCTGACCTGGTCGAGGAAACCGAACATGCTGTGCAAAATAAAACTGCTCGGATCAGCGATCAAATCACCACCGCCGTCGAGCCTCAATTCGTTATCCAAAAACGCCTCCAGCCGCTGCTCAAACCTCACGATATTCCCCTCCGGTTTGCCCGCCAGATAGCGGTAAACAGCGGTCCCATCCGCGTAGCTCAATCGCTGTCCGAGCAGCGCCCGATCGCGCGTATTATCGGCGAGGCCGGTGCGCGACATATAGTCCTTGAGCTGGTGTACCAGAGCAGCATTGCGCACGTCTATTTGAGCCTGGTCATCGTCGCCAGCGGCTGCGGATTTACCAGAGGTCGGAGGGGTCGGTTTCATCGGTGGTGGGGGGTAGGGGTAGGGTTGTTGGTTGCACGGGAGAAAAGTCGGGAGTGAGAGCAGACGTCAGCGCCTCGGTGGCTTGCCGCGTGAAATCTTCCCGCGCGGTTTGGGTGCTACTCAGCACACCTGCGTTGTGGCGGTGCATCGAGAGCCGCGTGCGTGTAGCCTTGGCTTGCCGTGCTGCCAGGGGGGCGAGCAATTCGTGCTCGATATGCGCCGCCCTCCCCATACTACGTTT
>JBDNIB010000169.1:0-7910 GCA_041688535.1 Prosthecobacter sp. | reverse complement strand
GGCAGGCTTCGATTGATGACATCACGGATCGTGCCGGCGCGAAGAACAGCATGGCGATCGGCTCCGCGCTTAGCTATCTCGGTCGCACCGGCTACATCGAACGTTTCGACATTCCAGGGAAGCGCATCCGTGGCACGCGGCTGCTCCAGCCGAATGTGCTGACGCGTGATCTGGAGTTCGACACCGACGCCTTGCGCGAAAAGGACCGCCGCGACCGCTCGAAGCTCAAGTCGATGATTGAGCTGTGCTACGACGACAAGGCCTGCCGCCAGGAGCAGATCCTGCGCTACTTCGGCGAGACCGAGAGCACGCCCTGTGGCACCTGCGACGTGTGCCGCGCCGAAGGCGTGCAGCCGCCGCGTGAGGGCACGCCCGATGAAGTCCTCATGCTGCGCCAGACGCTCAGCGGCATCGCCCGCATGTCCACCAAGCACGCCGACGGCATCTGGGAGGGCCGCTTTGGCAAAGGCCGCATCATTCAGATGCTCGTGGGCAGCAAGTCGAAGGAGATCGTCGATGCCGGCCACGATCAGCTCACCACTTACGGCCTGCTCAAAGACATGGGAGCGCAGTCGCTGCATCCGCTGTTTGCCGAACTCGAAAAACTCGGACTCATCGAAACCAGCAGCGGCGAGTATCCGAAGGTCACGCTCACCTCACACGGAGCGGAGGTGATGAAGAAAGGCCAGAACGTGAGCATGCGCTGGCCGTCGATGCATGCGCCGATGACCAAGCCGAAGGGCAAAACCGCGCAGAACGAAGAACTCGCCGCCCGCGAACTCGGTTTCGACGACGCCTTGTTCGAGAAGCTCAAACGCCACCGCACAGCGGTGGCGGAGTCCGAAGGCGTGCCGGCTTTCATGATTTTCAGCAATCAGACGCTGGAGTTCATGACGCGGTTAAAGCCCAAGAGCATTGATGCAGGCCTCAAGATTCGCGGTGTGGGTGAGAAGAAAGCGAAGGAGTATCTGCCGGACTTCATTCAGATCATCAAGAAGCACGGGTGACTTCAGGTGTGAGGAGCGCGGACTTTAGTCCGCAGCAGGTCGTCTAGGTGCGCAGGGGGCGAGGCCAGGCGGAATGGCCGAAAACACGCTGGACCTCGGCTTGGCGTGGGCAAAGGGGTGAATGCGGAGTGTTGGGTGTTGGCGGAGTGCTGCGGCTAAAGTCCGCGCTCCTTGGGGCGCTGCGGCGGGAAAGCTAGGCGAGTTAAAAGCCCCCGCGCCGATGAGCGGGTCGTCTCACGATTGCCGCTGCCTGCACGATGTCAGCGGGATGTTCGGGGGTGCCGCGATCCATGAAGTTTTCGATGCTGCGGGAGGCATCGAGGATGGAGCGGACCTGGCTAACGATGGAGGGGGCGGGCTGGAAGTAATCGGCGGCTCCGGTGACGGCTTTGTAAATGACGGACAGTTCGACGGTGTAAGTGTCATCGAGCCGGTAGAACTCGCTGCCGGTGAGCAGGCCGGAGCCGGGATTGCCGGTGGGGCGTGCGGGTGATTCCGGGCGCAGCGTTTTGTAGAGGCGGGCGCGGGTGACGGGGAAGTCGAGGCGGTTCAGGCGGCGTTCGTAAATCTGGCGGCGGCTGTATTCATCGCGTGGCAGGGTGTTGCAGCCGCTGGTGAGGAGGAGAAGGAGCAGGAGGGCGTGCAGGGATTTCATGGAGGGTAAGTATGCCATGAGCTTCCAGTTGCTCAAAGAGCAGGCATGAATTCTTCGGCAGAGAGGCCGACCTGCCGGAGCACACCAGCAAGTGTGCCGGTTTTGATTTCGTGATGATGGGGAACCACACAGCCGTCAGAACCACGTTTCATGACGATATGACTGCCTTTCTGACGGGACACTTCGCAGCCCAGTTTTTGCAAGGCACGCACGGCTTCCTTGCCCGAGACATGCGGGAGCTTCGGCATGCGACAGTTCGAAGGTGGTCATGAGCGCATGACCCAAGATGCGGCGTTGCGGAAATTCTTCGAGAAACAGCTCGGTGGCCTCACGCAGGTTTGCAACCGCCTCGGCAACGGATTCGCCCTGGGTCGTGGTTCCCGTTTCGGGATTGAAGGCCACATAGCCGCCTTCTTCGGCCGGGGTGAGCACAGCAGTCAGTTGCATGCGGCTCATTTCGCCTCCACCGCTGTGTTGAAGGGTGTGGCTGTGCCGGTGGCCGGAGCTGCGGCGAGGGAGCGGAGGAAGGGCGATGGCGAGGAGGTTTTGGCGACAGCGGCGGTCAAAATGGCCTGCGCGTCGGCATCAGGGTGCTGCTGGGTGAGGGTGGCGAGGGCGAGGACATCGCGGACAGCGGGATGGGCGAATGAGGCGACGAGCAACTGCTGCGCACGGTGCGCGGTGGCGATGTCATCGAGTTGGATGGCAAGTGCGGCGATTTGGCGGAGCGTGGGCTCGTCGAGATGCTCGCCGGGGATGCGCTGAAAGGTGCGCAGTGACTGCGGATACTGTGCGGCAGCGAATTGAAGCTGCGCGAGTGTTTGCAGGGCCGGAACATCATCGGGGAAGCGTTTGAGGAAACTTGTCCACAGCATGGGTGCGGAAGCACTGCCGCGCAGGGTGACATCAAGTGTGGTGAGTGCCCGCCAGCCGTCGCGGTCTGTGGGGGTGGTTTGGAGCTGGGCGGCGAGAAGATCGCGAGCGGGCGAGGGTGCGTTGCCAGCGGCGAGTGCCTGGGCGATTTGCGGCATGGAAAAACGGGGCTGCAACGAGGTGAGCAGTTGCGCGAGTTCTTTGCCACGACCGATCTGGGTGGCGAGGGCGTGCAGGCGGGCCAGCACCGACAATTCTCCAGCGGCGGCGAGGCGGAAGAACATCTCGCAGGCGATGCTGGTGTGCTGTTTGAGATCGGCGATGGTGGCGGCTTCGTGGAGCCAGCGGCGGTAATCGGCTGCCAGGGTTTTTCCTGCGGCGATGTCGGCGAGGCTGAACTGGTGATCGGAGAAGGTGCGGAGATGGCGCTCGATCCAGGGCAGCAGCTCGGCGGATTCACTGGCGGCACGGGTGGCGAGCAGGGCGCGCTGCATGAGGCGTGGCGGGAGCGCCTCCTTGGGTTTGAGCCCACGCAGTGCGTCGAGCGCGATGCGGCTGGCCTCGGCATAGCGGGTGCCTTCGAGCAGCAGCGTGCTTTGCAGATCAAGCGCGTCCTCACGCTGCGCGGCGTCGAGGCGCTGCCGGTCGTCGCCTAGCCAGACGTTGATGACGCGCAGTGCGGCCGCAGGACGGCGGGCCAGGCGTGCGGTCTCGGTGAGGCGCAGAATGTTCTGCCAGGTGGCGGCGGGAGATTCGCAGGCACGTTCGTGAATGGCCACGGCGACGCTGAGTTCTTGGTTCACCACGGCCTGTGCGCCGAGCAGTTCCAGCACTTCAATCTTGTGCGGTTCTTCTAGCCGATCACCGGAGGCGGAAACGAGCAGCCGCGAGTCATCGACGAACGGTGCGTCGGCGCGGGTGAGCTCGGCAAAGAGCAGCGCGGTGTTCAGCGGGCAGGGCGCATGCACGGGACCCTGCTGCACGGTGAGCTGGCGCACCCGCTGCTCGGAGTCCGTCTGCAACCAGTCACGCAGGGCGCGGACCTCAGGCTCCGGCAGCATGGCGAGCTGGAAAAGCGCGGGCTGCTGCCAATGTTTGGCCGCATAGGCGAGGCGTTTGGCGATCTCCACGCGGGTGGCTGCGATCTGTGTATCCACCTGCGCTGGAACGGCGTCGTTCGCATGCAATCGCCAGCCCCACACGACGGCGAGAGCGGTGTAGGAGACGATGAGTAGGAAAGCCTGGCGGGGGGTGCGTGACATGAGTCAGAGGAGGGCGAAAATGATCAGCGCATCACGGCCTGAACGGCAGAAGGCAGTGACTGGAGCGAGACCGTGGCACGGCAGGCGACTTCAAGCCGGACATGGCCCTGGGCGTCGGCATGCGCCGTGTAAGGGCGGCCGTTTTCGAGATAGGCGCACTGGCCGCGTGGCGCAAAGCCGCCGAGCACGAGTTCGACGGGGCGCAGATCGCGCACCTGGAAGGTGGCGCGGCGTGAGGACAGCTCCAGCCATTGCACCTGGGTGCTGCATTCGGCGAGATGGACATGCTGCACGGGCGTCGTCTTGGTCATGACCAGCTCGGTGCGCGCATTGCCCATGGTGTGGATGTACAACTGGCCCTGCTGCACGGTGTAGCCGGAGACGCCCACGCATTGCGCCATCTCCGGCACCCCGGATGAGGCTGGCAGGCGCAGAGTGCGTGCCTTGCCGGCGTTCAGAATGATCCAGCGGTCTGCACCGGCACGCAGGATGCGGGTGTGGCTGGCATCACGCACACTGGCGGCATAAGCGGCTGCGGTCATGGCGTGCAGCGGCTCCCCGGCGCAGGCGTCCAGCGTTTTTTCCAGCGCGGTGATGTTTTGCTCATGGCGCACGTTGGCGAAACTCATGGCGATGACTTTGGGCTGTAACCGCAGAGTGCTGGCTGAGTTTGCCGCAGCCTGGGTGTCTTCCTGCGCTGTGGCTGACTGTGCCGGAAGACTTTCGATGCTCATGGAGTCACAGAAATCCAGCGCAGCAGGCGTGGGTGCCGCCTGCTGCGGCCACAGCATGAGACTCACATTTTTGCCCACCGGCAGCAGCCGGCGGTGGATGTAGCTCATGGAGCCGGCGATCTCGCGCTGCAGGTCGCGGCGAGTGGTCGCGGCACGTTCATTGAGGCCGCTGGTGATGTCCGTGTCCGCCAGCCAGCTTGTCGGGCGGGAGAATGAATTGGAGGCAGCCTCGATCTGCGGCAGGTCGAAAATGTTGCGGGCGATGTGCTCGAGACGTGGCGCATCGGTGGCCTGCTGACCGGGCAGCCAACCGCGCATTTCGGCTTCGCAAATGGACACGGTGAAGGGCAGCAGGTAGCGGTCGAGGATGCGGTCACGCATCACCTCGGCGCACAGCGGAAAGCCGGGGAGAGTCGAAGGCTCAGAGAAGCCGGTGCTGTCGATGTGGCTGTAGAAAACACGG
Organism: Prosthecobacter sp.; assembly: GCA_041688535.1. GTDB lineage: Bacteria > Verrucomicrobiota > Verrucomicrobiia > Verrucomicrobiales > Verrucomicrobiaceae > Prosthecobacter. Next base: position 2,916 of record JBDNIB010000169.1, on the reverse strand, counting down.
CGGCCTTCGCGGGTGGTGGTGTCTGGCACCGGAGCGCTGCGGTCAGAGCCGAGCCACTGGGCCAGGAAGGCGGGCAGATCAATCTGCGGCCCGGCGGCTTCCAGCGCTGGCTCGATCCAGGCACCGCCCCAACTGGTGAGAAAAGCCTGATCAAACGCTGCTCCGATCCCAGCGCATCCTGGCCGCGCAAGGCGAGCACGATGCGCGCGTCCGCAGGTGCTTCGAGATGCAGAAAGCCGAACGAACGTGGCGTGATCCGCGCATTCGCACGCAGCAAGGTGGAATCCATGCTGACGACATTCGTTTTGATGAGACGCGAGGCTGGCTGGGCGCTGCCACCAAGGCCGAGCTGCTGCATGGCGAGCTGACGGGCGGCGCTGTCCGTGAAGGGCATGCCCGTGAGCAGCAGCGGGATGTTTCTGGCACGCAGCGAAGGGAGCCAGGCGGCGAGGGTCTGTTGTTGCTCAGCACCGAGTACGAGGTCGGGGTCGAGGACGACGGCGGCGAAATCGTGATGGTCGGGCAGGAAATAGGTGCCGCTGGCGAGATGGAAGTCGAGCGTGCCGCCGAGCCATTCAAGCGGCTGACGCAGCAGGCGTGAGGTCAGGGTGGATTCAGCGGCGGGGGCGGGTTCGCCGACGTGTTTTTCATCCCAGCCATGCAGGACGAGGATGCGGCGGGAGACTTCCTCCAGTGGGCCAAGATTGACCCCGCTCAAAGCAGGCGTGGTGATGAAGGGCAGCACGGCCATGCCGGTGAGGCGCTGCGCGGCTTCACGGCAGGCCGGGCGGTCATCGGCGGGCGCGAAATCGAGGCGAAGACGCGCATGCCCTGCATCTGCACCTTGCGGATGAGGCGCAGGCTGCGCTGCACCTCGGCGATGGGCGTCCAGTCCACCGCACCGTTCCGGCCTTCACGCGTATAAACTCCCAGGGCGAGAAAACCATCAGCGACATGGATGGACTCGATGCCAAGACCGAGGCGCAGGTCGAGCAGGAGGTGCTTGTCGGGATAACGCTGGCGCAGCGTGGCGGCCAAGGTGAGCACGGCGGTGCGGGCGGCAGGATTGGTCTCTGCCGTGCCGAGGCTGAGCACGAAGCCGTCGAAACCTTTTTTCGCCACCGGATCAGCGAGCGCCTCGACCGCCCAGGCGACCCACTGCAGATCGCTGGGATCGACACTGCGGATGTGTTTGTCAGCAGCGACCGGGTTTGGAGGAGACCTGACGTTCGGCGGCCAGCATGGCCTCGCGTGATCCCGTGCGCACCTGGCCGAGATTCAGCAGCGCCACATATTGGTTTCCCTGCGCATGCCCGGGTTCCATGTCGAGCTCCGCTTGCGGGTGCAGCACGCAGAGGTCGAAGGCGGCAAGCGAACGGGCATCCGGGCGCAAGGATTGATCCACATACAAACTGCGAAAAGCGGGCAACTCCGCCGCCATCCCCGTAATCCCGGCCAATCCGGTTAACAGTCCGGCAACAAGCTGCACCAACATTCGGGCTGACGACTGCGGAAACCGGCTGGAAAAGAGCGTAGAAGGCATGGCAGCGTGCGTTGGGATTGCAAATTTGAGAACGCAGCATTATAGAGTCTCAAATTTATAGAATCAATAATAGATGACTCATTTACAAAACACTTACCCCTGCTGATTCGGCGGAAATTCGCAGCCATGCCAAGAGCAGCGCAGAGGCCAGATTTTGAACCACTCGAATCACCTTGTTCAGGTGCAGGTTTGACGCGGATTCGCGTTGAAACTCAGGCTTCCTCCTGCCAGGCACAGCCCAACTCCTCAGCCGCTTCTTTGAGCCGTCGGTCACTCGTCCACAGCGGCACATGGTGAATCAGGCAGCTAGCGAGGATTTGAATGTCGTTCCAGCCGATGCCGCGCGCATACAGCTTCCGGTTTTCGATCAGGACCAAGGATTCACGCTCCGTGACAGAAGGCACGACCTCCATTTCACGCAGATCGGCCAGGAAGTTTGCCCGGTTGGCTAGGCTGCCCGTAGCCAGCTCGCCGATGACGATCCAGTGCATCACGACCTCGCCGCTCCAGAGTTTTTGCCCCAGAGCCTGGCTTTTGCCGCGCAGGAAGTCGATCCAGACGTTGGTGTCAGCGAGCACCATAAACAGCGGGTTCTTCGGCGACTTTGAGCGCGGGGGCTCCGAGCCGGGCGTCATCCGAACGCCTCCTCGGAGGGACCGTCAATTCAGGCATGGAGCCGCCCAAGGCGGACAATCTCCTGGCGGATTCTCTGTGGATCAAAGCCTCCAAGCCCATATGGACCAATCTGGTCTTTTCCGTGACTCCGGTAAGGGTGCTGGCCTTGGCAAAAATGCCATCTTCAATGATCAATGTCGTCCTCATGCGTCAAATAATACATATTGATGCGACTGATTCAATGCCTGATTATAGATTTTTTCACCCCTTGGTCACCCCTTCGTTGAGATTCATAATCAGATTTGCCACCATGGTCCAGGCGGCGAGTTCGGCAGGGTTCAGCTTCTCGTCGGGCTTCGATTCACCGTAGCTGATGGCCTTTTGGGCCTCCTCTGGCTTCGCGGCGTAGGCGGCGAGGTGTTTTTCGAGCGACTGCCGCATGATCTCGGCCTCCTGGGCACTGGGGAAGCGGCCAACGGAACTGCGCGGTGATGGAGCTCGAGATGGCTCGGCGATTCGTCTTGGGAGACGAAGTCCTTGCTCGTTTTCAGTAGCCAGCCTCGGTGACCAGAAATTCCTCATCAACTCCGGCGACAATCTCCATTCCCGCCGGTTAGTGGCTCAATGCGGGCGCTGGACGACACGGAGATGGTGATCTGCTTTTCGTCCACGGACCGGAGACAGGGTTTGAGGCTACCTCAAGCCACCGCGTCTCAGAATTTCGGCTTACCTGAGCCAATTGCAAAACCTCAGCGAAG
>JBDNIB010000168.1:0-3144 GCA_041688535.1 Prosthecobacter sp. | reverse complement strand
TTCATCGCCGAATGCATCGCGCCGCCCGCTTTGCACGCGTCACGGTTCCTGCCCGCCACGCCCATTCGTGTCGCCATGGATCATCAAGGTCGCGATCTCACTACCGATCCCGCCTTCACCCGCGCCAAGCTCACGTCCGGCGATCCGACACGCACCGTTGAAAATGAAACTGTCCGCCACAAGCTGCTGCCCGGCATTCTCGACAAGGCGCAGAAGTTGGCAGAAGAGCAGCTCGAAACGCTACAGCAGCGCGCCCATGCCGCGATGTGTAAACAGATGGATGAAGAGATCGCCCGTCTTGAAGATTTGCAGTCCCGCAATCCGCATGTTCGCGTGGAAGAGATCACCGCATTGCGTGATCAACGTGCCGCCCTGGATGCCGTCATTCAATCCGCGACCGTGCGACTCGATGCCGTGCGTCTGGTGCTGCGATTGAAATAAAAAGAGGAGAATCAAAGTGATCCTCCTCTCGGAATTAAGACGGGATCAGGATGATGTAGGTTGGGCGTGTGCTGCGTCAAAAAGCATTCGCTTGGGCTGCCTTCTTCTTCGCTGCACCGCCCGACGTTTGGGGGCTTGTGCGTGCCACGTCGCATCCAATACGACGGGCGGGCTGACGCCACACCCATCCTACGTTTGGACTGGACATCACGCCGGCACGCCGGTCAGACCGGGAGCCAAGCCGCCTTCATCTTCGTCTTCCTGCTTAACTGGACGTGGGTCCGTGGCTTTGGGAATCGGCGGCGGCGGTGGGGGCTTGCTGCGGGTCTCAGGAGGATTGATGAGGCGACCATGCGCCATGATCTCCTTGATGTGAACACCGTCGAGGGTCTCGTATTCGAGCAGAGCCTGGGCGATGGCGTCGAGCTTGTCCTTGTGCTTGAGGAGCAGCTCCTTGGCCTGCGCGTAGGACTCGTCGATGAGGCGCTTCACTTCCTCGTCGATCTTCTGGGCGGTGTCCGGGCTGTAGTTGCTACTGCCACGGCCCATGAAGGCGGTGCTTTCGTTCTCACCGTATTCGACCATGCCGAGCTTCGTGCTCATGCCCCAGGAGCAGACCATGCTGCGGGCGATGCGGGAGGCCATGCGGATGTCGCCGCTGGCACCGTTGGTGACATCGTTAAACTGGATTTCCTCGGCCACCCGACCACCCATGGCGACGATGAGATCGTCCAGGAGCTCACTCTTGCGGTTGTTGTGCTTGTCCTCCTCCGGCAGCCACATGGTGGAGCCGAGGGAGGGGCCACGGGGAATGATGGTGACCTTGTGCAGCGGGGAGGTGTGCTCCAAAATCTCGATGAGAATGGCGTGGCCGGCTTCATGGTAGGCGGTGTTTTCCTTTTCCTTCTCACTGAGCGCCATACTGAGGCGTTCGCGGCCCCAGCGCACCTTGTCGCGGGCTTCTTCCAGCTCGGGGTTGGTGATGGCCTTCATGTTCTTGCGCGCGGCGAGCAGCGCGGCCTCGTTGAGCAGGTTCGCCAGCTCCGCGCCGGAGAAGCCGGGCGTGCCACGGGCGATTTTGGACAAATCGGCGCTCTCGGCCAGCTTAATCTTTTTGGCATGCACGCGCAGGATTTCCTCGCGGCCTTTCACATCCGGCAGATTCACCGTGACCTGGCGGTCAAAGCGACCCGGACGTAGCAGCGCGGGATCGAGCACATCAGGGCGGTTCGTGGCGGCGATGATGATGATGCCTTCCTGCGTGTCGAAGCCGTCCATCTCGACGAGCAACGCGTTGAGCGTCTGCTCACGTTCATCGTGACCACCGCCCATGCCGTGACCGCGATGACGGCCCACGGCGTCGATTTCATCGATGAAGATCAGGCAGGGGGCGTTCTTCTTGCCCTGCTCAAACATGTCGCGCACCCGGCTGGCACCGACGCCGACGAACATTTCGACGAAATCCGAGCCGCTGATGCTGAAGAACGGCACATCGGCCTCACCGGCGATGGCTTTGGCTAGCAGGGTCTTGCCAGTGCCGGGAGGGCCGGTCATCAGCACGCCCTTGGGGATCTTACCGCCGAGGCGCTGGAACTTCTTCGGGTCTTTGAGGAACTCGACGATTTCCTGCACTTCTTCCTTCGCTTCCTCCACGCCGGCCACGTCCTTGAACGTGACCTTGTTGCGGTCCTGGGCCAGCATCTTGGCCTTGCTCTTGCCGAAGCTCATGGCACCACGGCCCGCGCTGCGGAGCTGCTGACGCACCAGGAAGTAGAAGAAGGCCAGGATGATCAGCAGCGGCAGCAAAAAGCCGAGCAGGGAGGACCACATGTCGTTTTCATACACGGGAATGAGCGCGAGATGGGCTTTGTCGAAGAGCTGCTTCAACTCTTCCTTTTGAAACTCGATGTTCACCTGCACGCTGAACTCCTTGGAGCTGGTATCAGCAGCGGCGAAGGCTGGCTTGGCACCCGGCGGGGTGGCTTCCGGCTCGCTGGGCGCGGGCTTGCCGAGGTCCAGGGACGGGGTTTCACCCTGCTTGCCAGCCAGTGCGGCGTTGTCTGCGGACATCGGGAAATACCAGCCCTTGATGATCTGCTCGGAGGTGGTGTCGGAGTTGATGAGCACCAGCTTCTTGCCCTTGGAGCTGTCGATGCGTCCCGCCTCGACGTGGGTTTTGAAATCCGCGTAGTCGAAGACCTTGCGCGCGCTCGCCATGCCTTTGTTCATCATGAAGGCCGAGATCATCAGGGTGATCGCGAGCGCGAAGAGCATGAAGCCGCGCCAATTGAACTGCGGATCTTGGTTGCGGCGGCCAGGGCCGTCGTTGCGGTTGTTAGAGGGGTCGTCAGACATGTGCTTGGGGGACGTTACAGCCTAGTAACGCGAGTCGGAGCATACATGCCGGTAATTTTTTTGCAAAATGCGAATCTGTCCGGTTTCTAAGGGCGACCAGCGGAGAAAGATGGTGTGAAAAGTGAGAGGTAAGAAGTGAGAAGGGTTGCACCCACCTCTGACCTCTCACATCTGGTTTCAACGCCCTGTCGGCACGCGTTTGAACTCCCGTGTCAGGCTCGTCAGCGAATCCTCCACGCCCATGCGCTCCAGGCTGCTGGCACCGACGAAGCCGTCGGCGGTGGTCTTGCTGAGGATGAATTCGACATCCTTCGGCGTGTTGATGGGGCCGCCGTGGGTGAGGGTGAA
>JBDNIB010000167.1:0-4988 GCA_041688535.1 Prosthecobacter sp. | reverse complement strand
GGTGTTGCCGGTGAAAATGAGGTCGTGGCCATTCGGGGCGAAGGTGACGGCTTCGGCTGGCGCGGAATCGCCGAGGACGAAAATGTTATCGCGTACGATGACAGGGCCATAGGTCGCGTCCGGTTCGTAGATGGTGAAGTACAGCTCGGGAAAAGTTCCGGGCTTCGCGGTTTGGAAGGCAATGCGGCCACGGCGCATGTCGGGCTCGTTCTTGGTCGTGTTGTTGACGAAAATATTGCCCGCCATGATGAAGTTCACCGGCTGATTGATCCACGCACCGCGACCGCCGTTGCGGAAGGTGTTGCCGGTCATTGTTACGTCCGTGCAGCTCTTCTCCACGCTGATGACGCGGCTGCCGTTCGTGCCATCGACGATGTTGCCGGTGATCGTCGCGTTTTGGCAAAACTCGGCCAAAAAGAATGCACCCATGCGGCTGCCGAGGATCTGGTTGTTCGCGAAGACGATGTTGCGGCACTTTTGGATATGCATGGTGTCGCCAATGGCACTGAGCTGGCAACCCGTGACGCGCACATCCTTGGCACCCGTGATGTCGAAGGCACCTTTGCCAGGGCCGCTGCCCGTCGGCGCATACGCGGCGAGGTAGGTCGCATGGACATTGAAGGCCAGCTGGCCAGTGCCGTCGCTCTCAAAGTGAATCGGTGTTCCGCTGGGCTTTTCGGCGATCTTGATGTGCGTGGGTGCGGACTCGACAACGAAGTATTGCAGGCCACGAACGATGTTTTTCGGCAACTGGTTGCCCATGAAGGTAATGGCATCCTTGGGCTCATCGGAGGTGTTGATGGCAAGCGGGCGATTCGTGTTTTCGAACTTCACGAGATCGCCGCTGAAGGTCGCCTCGCGTACGAGATCGGTTCGGAAGTATTTCTTCGCCCGCTCGACCTCCCACGGCTCATATGCCTCCGGCCACGTCATGATCTGCCACAGGTAGCCGTAGTCCCACATGAACTTCCCGCTGCGCAAAAGTGTGCAGCTTTCCACCACCACCCGCTCGGCATACGCGATGACTTCGCTCTCGCCCTTCGACAGCCCATGCACGCCGATCACGGCCGCCGCCATGCCGTTCGCCTTCACCTCGCGAAAAAGCACATCGTGCGTGCCGCCAACCTTCGTCGTGGTGATCTCGATGCCTTTCGTGTTCGCGTTCGGCTCCCAGGTGTTCTCCTTCCTCGCCGGATCAAAGACATGCCCGACGAACTCCCCACCATGCCACGCCAAGTGAGCAATGTTCTCGCCCGCGAAGAGAACCACGCGAGCCTGATCTGGCAGCGTCTCCGGCAGAATGAAGCGCGCCCCATGAGCCATCACGGTCGTGTTTGACCTCAGCGAGATCGGCTTCGTGCCATCGAGATGATATTCACCCGCCGGAACGGTCACGACGCCATCTTTGGCGAACAGCGCGGTGAGTTTCGCCGAGTCATCGGCGAAGGCAGCGGTGGTGAGTAGGAGGAGACCGAGCAAAGATTTCATGCACCGATCATAACGGACCCCGCCAGCCAAACTCCACGACAAAGAGTTTGCGGAATGCGTCAGGCGCGGTTTGTCACGCCAGCACGCTCTCCACGATCTCACCATGGATGTCGGTGAGGCGGTAGTCGCGGCCTTGGAAGCGGTAGGTGAGCTTTTTGTGGTCGAGGCCGAGGAGGTGCAGGGCGGTGGCGTTGAGGTCGTGGATGTGGACGGGGTCTTTGACGATGTTGTAGCTGAAGTCGTCGGTCTCGCCATGGACGTGGCCTCCTTTCACGCCGGCACCTGCCATCCACACGCTGTAGCAGCGCGGGTGGTGATCGCGGCCGTGATTGTCGCGGGTGAGCACGCCCTGCGAATAGACGGTGCGGCCAAACTCGCCGCCCCAGATGACGAGCGTGTCATCCAGCATGCCGCGCTCTTTGAGTTCGGCCAAAAGGGCGGCGGTGGGCTGATCGGTGTCGTGGCACTGGCTCTTGATGCCGCTGGGCAGGTTGTTGTGCTGGTCCCAACCGCGGTGATAGAGCTGGATGAAGCGCACGCCGCGCTCGGCGAGTCGCCGCGCGAGGATGCAGTTCGCGGCATAGCTGCCGGGCTTTTTGGATTCGGGGCCGTAGCGCTCGTAGATGTCGGCGGGTTCTTTGGAGAGATCGGCGAGGTCAGGCACGGCGGCCTGCATGCGGAAAGCCATCTCGTATTGATCGATGCGGGCCTGCGTCTCGGGATCGTGGTAATCGGCGAACTTGAGTCGGTTCAGCGCGGCGACATCGTCGAGCATGGCGCGGCGGCGTTCGGTGGTGATGCCGGGCGGATTGGAAAGGAAGAGCACGGGATCTTTGCCGGAACTCATGCGCACGCCCTGATACTTCGATGGCAGAAAACCGCTGCCCCACATGCGCCCGTGCAGCGGTTGTGCATTCGTGGGACCGCTGGGCCGCGAAATCAGCGCGACGAAGGCGGGCAGGTCGTCATTGTCCGAGCCGAGGCCATACGATGCCCATGCGCCAAACGCGGGCCGTCCGCCGATTTGATGCCCGGTTTGCAGCAGTGTCATCGCGGGATCGTGATTGATCGCCTCGGTGTGCAGCGAGCGGATGAGGCAGATCTCATCGGCGAACTTCGAGGTGTGCGGCAGCAGTTCGCTGAGCCACATGCCGCTCTTCCCATGCTGCTGAAACTTGAACACGGAGGGCGCAATGGGAAAGCGCTTCTGCCCTGCCGTCATGCCCGTGAGCCGCTGCTCGCCACGCACGGAGTTGGGCAAATCTTTGTCGAACTGCGAAGCAAGGCCCGGCTTGTAATCGAACAGATCAAGCTGCGACGGCGCCCCAGCCTGCGTGAGCCAAATGATGCGTTTCGCCCGAGGTGCGAAGTGTGGCGAGGGCGAGCCAAAGAGCTTCGGATTCCCGAGCGAGGCGAGGGCGAGCGTCTTGAGCCAGTTGCGGCGTGAAAAGGGTGTGAGAGAGGATTCGGTGCTCATGAGTGGGGAAATGAAGAATTGAAAGGCGCTGCGATGTCGGTCATGATGTCGGACATGAAGACCACATCCAAGAAAGCCGCCAAAAAAACCCGTGTGCGCAGCCAGAAGCCGCTGCGGCGTGAATTCACTGTTCGTGACATGAACCGCAGCGGTGCGGAACTGCTGGAGGCGGCGCGGAAGCTGGGCCGAGTGACGGTGAAAAGCCGCAGCGGAGAGATATTTGAGATTTCACTCGCGCGTCCAACGCCTGAGCTGGTGGTGCCGAGCATGGTCGAGAGAATGCGTGCACTGCGGCAGAGAATGAAGGCGCTAGGTAACACCTGTGACGCTGAGGTGGATGTTGAACGCCTGAATCGAGTCATCGCTGGTGAGCTATGAGCGTCTATGCTAACACGAATTTCTTTACCAACCTGCTGCTGAATCTGCCCTTTTCTGCGGAGGCGGATCGGCTCCTGAGTGGATGGACGAAGCGCAGTAGCGAACCACTGCCAGTCACGCGGCTGCTCCATCATGAACTGCTGAACGCCTTTCATCGCTTGGTGTATGAGTCGAACAATGGCAGCCCAGGCTATACCGTTAGCGCGGGCACCGCCCTGGCGGCTGAGGCTGGTTTTGAGCTGGAAATTCAGAACGGGCAGACGCTGTCGATTCGAGAGCCAGATGCGCGGCTTTTGGATGAGTTGTATTATGATTTGGTTCACCGGCACACAGCGAGGCATGGCTTTCGCACCAACGACGTGCTGCATGTGGCCTCGGCTCTCATTCTTGGCTGCGATACTTTTTGGAGCTTTGACACCAAGGCGCGGAAGCTGGCGGAGCTGGAAGGGCTGAAAGTGAACTGAACGCATTGCGGTCACTCCTTGGTGATGGTTTCGTCGAGATTGATGAGGGTGCTGGCGAGCGAGGTGTAGGCGGCGAGTTCGGTGGGGTTCAGCTTCTCGTCGGATTTGGCTTCACCAATGGTGAGGAGTTGCTTGGCGGCTTCGGGGTCTTGGGTGAAGTCGTTGATGGTTCGTGCGATGGCGGCGGTGAGGACTTGGAGTTCCTGCGTGCTCGGGTTTCGTGCGAGGAGGAGGCGAAAGCCGTGCGTGAGGCGTGATTCGGCGGTTGATCCGCCTTCCTTCATCATGCGCTGAGCGAGGTGGCGGGAAGCTTCGACATACGTTGGGTCGTTGAGGAGGTTGAGGGCTTGCAGCGGGGTGTTGGAGCGCGAGCGGCGGAGCGCGCAGGTCTCGCGGAAAGGCGCATCAAAGAGCAACATGCCGGGATGCGGCACGCTGCGCTTCCAGTAGGTGTAGAGGCTGCGACGATGCAGATCGTCGCCGCTGCCCTGCTGATACGTTGCCTTGGGGTTGTCTCGCTGCGCCACGACTTGCTCGTAAAGCCCGGGCGGGTGATACGGTTTGACCGAAGGGCCACCGATTTTCGGGATGAGCAGACCACTGGCGGCCAACGCTTGATCGCGGATGACTTCAGCGCTGAGCCGATGACGCGGTCCACGTGCGAGGAGCCGGTTCATCAGGTCCAACTGAGCACTGCGAGGCGTGAACTTTGAACTCTGCTGATACGTCTCGCTGGTCACGATCATCTTCACGAGCTTCTTCACATCCCAGCCACTCTCTTGAAACGTCACCGCGAGCCAATCGAGCAGCTCGGGATGGCTCGGCTGCTCGCCTTGAGAGCCAAAATCCTCGCTGGTTCGCACGAGGCCGGTGCCGAAGAAGTGCTGCCAGTAGCGGTTCACGATGACACGAGCCGTGAGCGGATTTTGCGGACTGACCAGCCACTTCGCGAGGCCGAGGCGATTGTGCGGCAGATCAGCGGCGAGCGCGGGCAAAACGCCGGGAGTGGCAGCTGTGACTTGCTCGCCAAGCTTGTCATAAGCGACACGCATCAGGATGAAGGTGGGCCGCATCTCCTTCTGCTCCTCCATGACGAGTGTGGTGGGGATATCCGCCTCTGCTGCGACGAGTTGCTTCTTCAAAGAAGCCGCTTCATCGCTGAGGCGGCGGTGCTCAGGCAT